>CAZUSF010000239.1:0-4211 GCA_964623355.1 uncultured Thiobacillus sp.
TTCACGCCGGGCGTCGACAAGAAACACTGGGACAACGCCGAACTCGGCTACCGCCGTCCTGACGATCACCGGCTGACCGGCGAAGTCCGCGCCCACATGCGCGAGCTGGAACCCGAGACGCGGCTCGAATCCTTTGTCGAAATCGTGCAGGGCTATTCGGTCGAAGAAGCCATCCTGGAAGCCGACCGCTGCGTCGCCTGCGGCCTGTGTGTCGCCACCTGCCCGACGCACATGGCGATCCCGCAATACATCGCCGCCGTGCGCGACGGCGACTACCAGCGCGGCCTGGAACTGCTCTACGCCAGCAACCCGTTCTCCGGCATTTGCGGCCGCGTCTGCACACACAAGTGCGAGGACGCCTGCGCCGCGCGTCACGAAGGCGACCCGATCGCCATCCGCTGGCTGAAGCGGCACATCATGGATCAGGTGTCGTTCGAGCAATGCAAGGAAATCGTCGGCGGTCCCGGCCCGGCGACCGGTAGAAAAATCGCCATCATCGGCGCCGGACCGGCCGGCCTCACCGCCGCCTTCGACCTGGGCAAACTGGGCCACGCCGTCACCGTCTACGAAGCGCTCGACCAACCCGGCGGCATGACCCGCTGGGGCATCCCGGAATATCGCCTGCCCTACGACGTCATCGATCAGGACGTCGACGTCATTCGTTCAGTCGGCGTCGATATCCGCTGCAATGTCAAGATTGGCCAGGACATTACGCTCGACCAACTGCGCAACGAGAACGATGCCGTCCTGCTGGCGATCGGCCTGCAGGAAGGCCGGCAGACACGCATTCCCAACTCGGAGCATGAAAAGGTTTTCCGCGCCGTCGATCTGCTGCAGAAGATCACCGCCGGCGAGTCGTTCGAACTGCCCCATTGTGCGGTGGTGATCGGCGGCGGCAACGTCGCCATGGACATCGCCCGCTCGCTGGCACGCATGCAGAAGCAGCAGTATGGTCAAGTTGATGTGGTGGTCACCGCGCTGGAAGAACAACAGCACTTCATGGCCGACCCGGACGAGATCAAGGAAGCGCTGGAAGAAGGCATCCTGATTCGTGACAAATGCGGCCCGCAGGGTTGCGAGATCGACGCCGGCGGCAAGCTGATCGGCCTTAAAACCTGGAAGGTGCTCTCCATCTTCGACGAGAAGAAGCGCTTTGCGCCCAGCTACGACCCCGCGGACGAAACCATCCACGCCTGCGACACGGTGATCGAAGCCATCGGCCAGTTTGCCGACACCGCGCTGCTCGGCGAGACGCTGACCGAAGCGCTGGAATGGAACCGTGGCCGCATCAAGATCGACACCAACGGCCGCACCTCGGAGACCTGGCTGTGGTCGGCCGGCGATTGCGTCGCCGGCCCCGACGTGGTGCATGCCGTCGCCGACGGCCACCGCGTCGCCGCCAGCATCCACGCAGCTTTGCAACCGATGGAGAAATCAAGATGACCGAAGGCAGCCATGGCGTTGAAATGCTGCGCAGCAAGACCACGCTGCGCGAAATCCTCGAAGTCGCCACCGGTTTCGAAGCCAGCGCGCGCGACTTCTACACTGCCCTGATTCCCAAGGTCAGCAAGCGTATCCGTTATCTGGTCGAAGAACTGGCGGCCGAAGAGCAATCGCACTATGACCTGTTTCACACCCTGGCCCAGCGCGACGACTTAGCGGAGCAAGTCAAAATCGAGATCGAACGCACCGCCAGCGACAGCAAATTTTCCGATTGTCTGCACCTGCCCAGCCTGGGTGAAAACCCGGACGACCAGGCCGTGCTGCAATACGCCATGGGCCGCGAACACGCCGCCATGTCGCACTACGGCGAACTCGCCGAAACCACGCCGCCCGGCCCGATTCGCGAGTTGTTCCAATACCTCGCCAGTGAGGAAACCAAGCACAAGCTGGAACTGGAACAGCTGTACTACGAGGTGGTGCACAGCGGCGGGGTGTGAGAGTAACGTCCGCATCATGCGCGATGCGCGCGCATTTCCGATACGGAGGCAATAAATCATGATCCTGCGCGATATCGCCGTTCCCACCGCTCTGGCCACGCCCGGCATGCTGGTGGCTGATCTGTTCAGCGCATGCATCCATGCCCAGATGCCCGGCATTCCCTACCGCGACGCCAGCGGGCGCATCAGTGGCAAGGCTTCGATCCGGCACATCCTGAAGATGACCTGTTTGCCGGATTACCTGACTCGACATTCGCACTTCCTCGGCGACAGCATCGATCACCTCAGATTGCCCGAACTGCGTTGCCGGGAGATTCTGACCCGCAGCATCGATGAATTCATCCTGCCCAAACTGAGCCAGGTCCATTCGAGTGCGTCGATCAGCAAAGCACTCGCGATCATGGAGCAGGATGACACCACTTATATCTTCATCATCGACGGCAACAATTACTTCGGCGCAGTCAGCATCATGAGCCTGGCCAACGAGATGCTGAAGATGTCGGCACAGCCATGACCCCCCCGGTTTTCAACAGCGAGATGGCGCTGGCGCTGGGCATCCTGATGCTCGCCTATGTGCTGATCTTCAGCGAGGTGATGCACCGCTCATACGCCGCGCTACTCGGTGCAGTCGTCATGGTCATGCTCGGCGGCTGGGCCGGCTTCTATAGTCAGGAAGCGGCGTTGCTGGCGATCGACGGCAACACCATGTTCCTGCTGATGGCGATGATGATGCTGGTCGCCATGCTGCGGCCAACCGGCGCCTTCGAATATCTCGGCATCCGACTGGCCAAGCTGGCCAAGGGCAACCCGCGCTTGCTGCTGATCTATCTGTGTGCGGCTGTAAGCTTGATAAGCATGTTCCTCGACAACGTCACCACAGTGATCATCTTCGCGCCGCTGACGGTGCTGGTCACCCGCATGCTCAACCTCAATCCGGCGCCCTTCCTGATCTCGGAAGCTATGATGTCGAATATCGGCGGCGCCGCAACGCTAGTCGGCGACCCGCCCAACATCATGATCGGCAGCGCTGCCGGCATCGACTTCGTCACCTTTCTTGTACACATGGGACCAATCATTCTGCCGGTCTGGCTGGTTTCCGTCGGCCTGATGCTGTTCCTGTTCAAACGGGAACTGCAGCCTGTAGATACGAGCGCCATCGTTGACCTGGACGAGAACATGGCGATCACCGATTGGCCCGGCCTGAAGCGCATCGTCAGTGTGCTGGCCGGGGTCGTAGTGCTGTTCTTCCTGCACCACACGCTGCACTGGTATCCCGCCTTCGTCAGCCTGCTTGGCCTGGCGCTGGCGCTGGCCTGGTTGCGGCCGGACCCGGAACATCTGATGACCAAGGTGGAGTGGTCGGTACTGTTGTTCTTTGCATCATTGTTTGTGCTGGTCGGCGGCGTCGATGCCTCCGGCCTGCTCGACCTGGTCGGCGCTCATCTGGCCGAATTCGCCAGCGAACCCGGCCACCTGCTCGCCACCGCGCTGCTGCTGATGTGGGTAGCGGCGCTGCTCAGCGCGATCATCGACAACATCCCGTTCACCGTCACCATGATTCCCATCGTCGCCGCACTGGAGCAACAGGGCGTCAATGTGACGCCGTTGTGGTGGGCGCTGGCGCTGGGCGTCGGCCTCGGCGGCAACGGCACCCATATCGGCGCCACGGCCAACGTCATCTGCATCGCCGAAGCCGAACGTTCACAACTGCCGGAAGCTCGCATCACGCCGCTGCGCTGGTTAAAGGTCGGCCTGCCGGTGATGTTCGGCAGCCTCAGCGTCGCCAGCGTTGGTTTCGCACTGTTCTTTACCGCATTCTCGTAAACCAGATTGAAATGTCCATGCTGCGGCTTGATAGGCAGCTTCTTTTCTTTCCGATCTTCGGATGGGTCTGTACCATTGGCGGCTAGCGTTCTGGCTTGCTCGCGACGTTCTGTGGCGGCCTTGAAGCTAATTTCCTGATAAGCGCCAAAAGAAACTATTTGGGTCTTGTCCCGAAATCTGGATTTGAATCGCCACCATTTTTTGCAATTGGTGTTGACGAGCAAAAACAGCCCGCCTACATCAAATCATCTGTGAACCAGAGTCTGGTGTAGGTTGAGTTACACCATTACGTTTAAGTTAGACCCAAAGTTAAACCTGAAATATCTGGATTTAAATGGACCTTACCGGAAACCAACAGACAAGAAAAAAGCCACAAATCCTTGTGGATTTGCGGCTTTCTGTGTGTTCCAAGCTTGCCTTGGAATGTAACTTGGTGCCCAGGAGAGG
>CAZUSF010000240.1:0-4195 GCA_964623355.1 uncultured Thiobacillus sp.
GGTCTGGGGAACCGGGTACAGCATCGAATATTTGTATTGCGTCTTGTCCATCAGGATTTGTGGGTAGTAACCGCACAGTCCATCACTGCCATAGGCCGACCAGTTGGTCAGCATCCGGTGCAGCCGCGCAGTTACCCGCTGCACCATCAGCGAGGAACCCTGTACCCCCCCGATCCAGGTCTGGATGCTTCCGCCCAACGGGTAAAGGGAGCCATTGCAGCCGGCGCACCAGAACATTTCGGAGCGGCCAAACCCGGCAGTTGAAGAAACGCAATCCGCGGAGCACGCCCCCTGGGCCACCACACCCCCGAAAATGAAGGCATCCGGATTCAGGATGCCTTCCAGCTCATCGTCACCGTAGGACGGGTCGATCTCCGACATATAGGCGATATCGAACCCCTGGCGCTCCGTGCAGTGCGAGTCCACCAGCACGCCCAGGAGCGTCATCAGCGGATTCACGTACCAGTGCACATGCCGGAACGCACCCCGGGTCGTGCGGATGCCGGAACTGTGGTTGTCGATCTGGCCGAACTGCATGGAATTCACCCCGACGTCGATCTTCACGCCGCCGAGGCCGACAAAACAATATGGCGTCTTGGTCACGTCCGCCATGCGCGCCGCTTCCCAGAATGAAATAGACGTACCGATGGTGGGTGGATTGCCGCAGACACAAAGCTTCGTATCCGGATTGGGTGTGTCTTCCTGGCTTTGCGAGATCAGCGCCACGTTGCCGAAGACCTTGATCGGAAATGCGCACGACCAACACACATCGGTCACGTAGTTCGGAAACCTGCCGTAGCAAGTCGGATCCGCATGCGCCTTTGAAACAGGAACCATCCAGGCCGCCCCACACCCGACCCACAAGGCCACGCAGTATGCCAACCACCGCCCGGCGCGTTCAGAGTGCCAGTTCTTCAATTGCCAACACCTTCCCTTGTTGTCGAACCACGGCAGGCACCTGCCGAATGCCAAACCGGCCGCTGATGAATCCCGCCTGGTCGTAGAACACCTGGCGCTTCCATGTGCGAGTCAGATCGAGCCAACTGCCACCGACCAGAATGACCTTCGCCCTGGGTTCCCTGCCAACGAACCCATTGGCAAAGCGCACCTGGCGCTTGTCGCGCGCGTCGATGAACACCAGTGGTTTGGTCAGTGTGGTGAACTTCAGCGGATTGACGACCATCCCGGCTGGCGCGATGACGTTGCCCAGATGATCCTTGACGGTCTCCTGAATCCTGATCGACGGATCGAATGTCCACTTCCGAGACTTTCTTGCCGTGGCAATGCCTGGAACGGGCGGCGGATTCTCGATGGTGGCCAGCGCCTGGCGCTTGGCGGCCTCTTCAAACTGTTTCAGCTTGCCGGACTTCTCCATCGCCTTGAGCTTGGCCATCAATGCGTCGAGCATGTCCGGTTCGGCGATCTCCCAGGTATTGCCGTACACGCCCAGATATCCGGCGCTTGCCGGCGTGGCGAGGCAGACCAGGACAAGGATCAGCGCCCAGTGTCGAGCCATGCTGAAATCCTGTCAGCGGGAGCGGCGCCAGGCAGCAAGCGTCCATCGCTGGCGATCAGGGTCGGCGTGCCGTTGATCCCCAGTCGCTCCGCCAGCGCCACATTGGCGGCAATGGGGTTCTCGCAGTCACCTTTCGTGGACGCACGCCCAGCGACCTTCACGCCAGTCAAAGCATCACGCCAGGCCTGCGCGCGGTTCTTCGCACACCAGATCGCGGTGGACTTGGCCACCGCGTTCGGATGCAACGACTGGATAGGGAACGGGAATAGGTAAATGGTGGCGTTATCCAGCTTGGCCAGTTCCACTTCGAGCTGCTTGCAATAGGGACAGTCCGGATCGGAGAACACCGCCAGGACACGCTCGCCTTTGCCGCTGATGAAGCGGATGCTGTTTTCCAGGGGCAAAGCCGACCAATCCACCTTGGCCAGCGATTCCTTCCGCTCGGCGGTCAGGTCGCGCTGGGTCTGCATGTCGTAGAGGTGGCCGAAGATGAAATAACGCCCCTCGGCGTCGGTGAACGCCACATTGCGTCCCATGACCACTTCGTAGATGCCGGGTAATGGCGACGGCAATACCTGATCGACGCGCGTGGCCGGATAACGCTGCTTGAGCTTTTCTGCGATGGCTTTGACGTCGATGGCTTTGACATCAAGGGCCTTCGTCACATCGGTCGCCGCATCGCCTGCATAGGAAGAAACGGCCAGCAACGCAGCCATGAGTAAGGACAGTCGGCGCATGGCGGTCCTCACAGCGGCATCTCTTCGTCGGTGAACTGGGAAGACGCCGGGGAATCGGCGGAAATGGAAGACGAGGCGGCGGAAGCCGAATCCTGCTTGCCATCCCCATTCGCACTGCCCAGCAACACAAAGCGATCCACCGTGATATGGCTCACCGCGCCAACCGTCAAATCACGGCGCTTGAACGTCTCCACGCGGGGACGGCCAATCACCATGACTTGCCCGCCTTTCCGGATGTACTCCTTCGCCACATCGGCGGACTTGCCCCAGACGGAACAGCGATACCACTCGGTGTGCTCTTCGCCGGACTTGCTCTTGTCGGTAACCCCAACCGAGAAACCGGCTACCGGGTCGCCCTCACCCGTGTGACGTAAATCCACGTCGCCACCGGCATAGCCGATGAGCGTGATCTGATGGAACGAAGCCATGTGACGCCTCCAAGATTGAATATTCAACGTTCAATATAGAGTTATTATATATACCGTTGCGCGTTGTTGTATTTCTTTTTATCAGCACACGTATCCCCTACTTCTTCCTGAAGCCTGTGCTCGACCTCCGTCGGGCCTTCATCAACGCGCCGTGGGGCGCACTTCAAGGAGAAGCACCATGAAATCGGAACTGTGGAATGCCGTTGCTGTAACCAACCCCAACTTCGTCAAGAGCTTTACCCGTGGCGGAGGGTTCTCCGGCACGGCAATCAACGCCACCTATCAGGCACAAAAGGCCACCGAGATTTTTGGACCTTGCGGAATCGCTTGGGGTCTCGACATCCTGGAAGAGCGGTACCAGGACGGAGCTCCCTTACTCCAGGGGGAAACGGTGGTTGGCTATGAAGTGATTCATGTCCTGCGCGTCAAGCTCTGGTACATCCACCAGGGGAAGCGCGGCGAAGTGATCCATTTCGGCCAAACCCCCTTCGTCGGCCGCAACAAGAACGGCTTTTTTACCGACGAAGAAGCGCCAAAGAAGTCGATGACGGATGCCATGAGCAAGTGCCTGTCGCTCATCGGTTTCAGCGCCGATGTTCATTTGGGGTTGTATGACGACAACAAGTATGTCGCCGATCTGCGCAAGGAATACGGCACAGACAAGAACGTCAAATCCGAGAGCAAGCCGGAGGGGAATCGCGAGGGGGCCGGGAAGACGGATGGCAACACCATTACGTCCAGCCAGGCAAAGGAATTGAGCGATTTGCTCAAGGCCGCCAAGCGCACGCCAGAAAGTCTGATTGGCTGGCTCAAATCCAAGGCCAGGACGGTCGAGGAGATGACCCTCCCCGAGTACGAGCGCGCCATCAGCGTACTCAAACAACGGGAGGCCGCGTGATGCCGACAGGTCAGCACATCCGCGTCACCCTGCGCGGCATTACCGTCAGGGAAGGCAAGAATCTGCGTGTGATCCTGGATCACGCACGGGGTCTTGCCTCCCTCGGGCCGACCAAGCTAACCCAGAAGGGCTACCTGCTCAACGCGCAGTTCCCGGATGGCGCCAAGTCCGTGGTCAGATTCACTGACCATGCCTCACTCGCAAGCTGGATCGAGGCTCGGATTCAGCACGGTAACGGCAAATTCGCAATGCTGTGATGTTCCATCCCGACCCCGCCTGGTCTCTGACCGGCGGGGTTTTTATCGCCCAATGTTCGCGCTACTCCCCTTGAACCTAACCGCGCCCCTGCGACGCATTATTCAAGGAGATGCATCATGGAAGTCATACAGTACCAAGTCATCGAAGCCAGCAATGGCTTCTGCATCGCAGCTTTCGATGAATCCATCGGTGGCTTTATTCGTCTGTCGAAAGAGGACTACCAGCGCTTCGAGGATGCCAGTGATGCGCTTTTCACGGGCACCTGGACGCTGGCCTAAACAGGAAAACCACAGATGTCGATCATCAACTGGACACCCTACGGCCATGCCGAATACGAGATGAGCTGGCGGATCAGGCC
>CAZUSF010000241.1:0-4188 GCA_964623355.1 uncultured Thiobacillus sp.
GTGGTGATCCATCCGCTGACCGACCATCGCCGCACGCTGCCGCTGGACAAGAAAGGCGAACTGATCCACGCCCACCCGGATTTCCAGTTGGTCATTTCCTACAACCCCGGCTATCAGTCGCTGATGAAGGATTTGAAGCAATCGACCAAGCAACGCTTCACCGCGTTCGATTTCGACTACCCCGACGCCGTGCTGGAAACCACCATCCTGGCCAAGGAAACCGGGCTCGACGCCACGATCGCCGCCAACCTGGTGAAGATCGGCCAGACCGCGCGCAACCTGAAAGGGCATGGTCTCGACGAAGGCATTTCCACCCGCTTGCTGGTTTACGCCGCCACGCTGATCAAGGACGGCGTCGACCCGATCGATGCCTGCCGCATGGCGCTGGTGCGCCCGATCACCGACGACGCCGACATCCGCGAAACGCTGGATCACGCGATTGATGCGACGTTTGCCTGATTAGCCCCCTCTCCCGCAAGCGGGAGAGGGTTGGGGAGAGGGGAAGTTGACGGTTCATCCAACCGCGCTGCCCTCTCCCCCAGCCCCTCCCCCGCTTGCGGGGGAGGGGAGAGGAGCCACCATGACCGAAACCGCATACCAGCACCCCCTGATGAAGGCCTTCTGGGCCATTCTCGATACCCGCTTCAAGCCGGTTGAAGACGTGTTCGAAGACGTCATGGCGGAAGCGCTCGCCATCCTCACTCGCGAGGGCACCCGGGAATACCTGGAAGCCGCCAGCGTGATCGGCAAACTCGGGCGCGGCGTCGAGCCGATGCTGGCGTTTCTGGAAGAGTGGCCGTCGGCCGCGAAAGCGGTGGGCGAAGCGGCGCTGCCGGAGGTCATGGGCTTCATACAGCGCATGCAGAAGTCGCCCAACGGCAAGGCCATCGCGCCTTTCCTGCAGACCCTGGCGCCGGTCGCACGCCGTTTGCAGTCGCAGGAGCGGATGCGCGATTACCTCGAAATCACGCTCGATTTCATGCAGCGCACCACCGGTTCCATTCACGGCCACCACACCACTTTTCCCAGCCCCGGCCTGCCGGATTTCTTCGCCCAGGCGCCGTTCCTGCTCGGCCAGTTGAGCCTGGCCGGATTGAAGAACTGGGTCGAATACGGCATTCGCAACTACAACCACCACCCGGAACGGCAGAAGGATTACTTCAGCGTCCAGTCCGCCGACAGCCACGCCGTGCTGCAACGCGAACGCCACGGCACACTGTTCATGGATGTCGAACGCAAGCTCGACCTTTACCTGCGCGGCCTCTGGCAAGATGCGCAACAACTTGTGCCGTATTCCACTGCCTTCGATGAACTGCGCAAACCGGTGCCGTATTACGACAAGCTGGGCATGCGGATTCCGGATGTCTACGACGACTTCAAACTCCCCTCCCCCGCAAGCGGCGCGGTTGGCAAAAGCAGGGTTGGGGGAGAGGGAACCCGCGTAACGGCCACGCTAGTCCAGCCAACTGCCCCTCTCCCCAGCCCTCCCCCGCCTGCGGGGGAGGGAGTCACCATCACCGGCCTTGACCGCTACCGCGCCACGCTGGCCCACATGGTCGGCCACCGGCGCTGGACACAGGCACTGATCGCCGACAACTGGAGTCCGTTCCAGCGCATGGCGGTCGAATTCTTCGAAGACTGCCGCATCGAAACCCTGCTCTGCCGCGAATATCCCGGCCTCAAGCGCATCTTCCTGGCCTTGCATCCGAAGCCGCTCGAAGACGCCTGCGACCCGGAAACCACCTCCTGTCTGCGCCATCGCATGGTGATGATTTCACGCGCCATGCTCGATCCGGAGCATGGCTACCAGGATGCCGACCTGCTCACTTTCACACAGCGTTTCCATGACCTGATGGCGCCAGGCGAGTCGGGGGCCAACATCTCGAATACCAGGGACATCGCCTCGCTAGCGCTCAGCTACGTTGCCAAGACCCGCCGCCAGAGCGATCAACTGGCCAAGGTGCATTTCGACAACACCGTGGTCGATTACCGCGACGACAACCGCCATATGTGGAAATTCATCGAAGAGAGCGACGATGAAGAGATGTTCGAAAAAGAGAAAAAGCGCTCGCCCGACGAGGAACTGAAAGGCCTGCCGCCGCGCCACTACCCGGAATGGGACTACAAGAGCCAGACCTATCGCCCGGACTGGGCCAGCGTCTATGAAGCGCTGCATCCGAAGGGCAACTCCGCCGACATCGACCGCCTGCTGGAAAAGCACAGCGCGCTGGCCAAGCGCCTGAAGCGCATCCTCGACCTGCTGAAACCGCAGGACAAAGTTCGCATTCGTTACCAGGAAGAAGGCAGCGAGCTCGATCTTGACGTCGCCATTCGCTCGTTGATCGACTTCAAGGGTGGCGCCAATCCCGACCCGCGCATCAACATGAGCCACCGCACCGACGGCCGCAACATCGCCGTCATGCTGCTGCTCGACCTGTCCGAATCCCTGAATCAAAAGGCCAGCGGCAGCGAGCAGACCATCCTCGAACTCAGCCAGGAAGCCGTCTCGCTGCTGGCCTGGGCAGTGGAACAACTGGGCGACCCGTTCGCCATCGCCGGCTTCCATTCCAACACCCGCCACGACGTGCGCTACCTGCACATCAAGGGTTATGGCGAACACTGGGGCGACGACGCCAAAGGCCGTCTGGCCGCGATGCAGGCCGCCTACTCGACCCGCATGGGCGCGGCGATGCGCCACGCCGCGCATTACCTGGCAGCCCGCCCGGCCGACAAGAAACTGATGCTGATCCTGACCGACGGCCAGCCGTCCGACATCGACACCAACGATGAACAACTGCTGATCGAAGACACCCGCCAGGCGGTGAAGGAACTCGACCGCCAAGGCATCTTCACCTACTGCATCAGCCTCGACCCGAAAGCGGACGAATACGTCAGCGGCATCTTCGGTCGGCAATACACGGTCATCGACAACATCCAGCGGTTGCCGGAAAAACTACCCGAACTGTTCCTCGCCTTGACCAAGTAAACCCAATGAACCAAGTCACCCCAGTGGCTTGATCGCAAGTCGCCACAGCGACGTCACTTCCGCCGCTCGCGCCTGATGCAGCGGGTCTGCCGGATCGGCGGCACGCGGATGCCGGGGTCGCGCATCGATGCGTCCAACGACGCTCAAACCAGCTGTCTCAAACGCGGCCAGCAGCTCGGCGCGCGAGCGCAAGCCAAGATGTTCGGCCAGATCAGACAACACCAGCCAACCTTCGCCCTCGGGCGTCAGATGCGCTGCCAGGCCATTGAGGAAACCGCGCAGCATGCGGCTGTCCGGGTCATACACCGCATATTCGATGGGCGAACTCGGTTGCGCCGGCAGCCACGGCGGGTTGCAAACGACCAACGGCGCACGGCCGGCAGGAAACAAATCCGCCTCGATCACCTCGACTTGCCCGGCATAGCCCAGCCGCGCAATGTTCTCGCGGGCACAAGCCAGGGCGCGAGCATCCTGGTCGGTCGCCAGCACACGCGCCACGCCACGCCGCGCCAGCACGGCGGCGAGCACACCGGTGCCGGTGCCGATATCGAACGCCAATGTGCTGTCGGGCAAGGGCGCTGTAGCCACTAGATCGACATACTCGCCGCGAATCGGCGCAAAGACGCCGTAATGCGGATGGACGTGCGCATCCAGCGCTGCAACCGGCACACCCTTCTTGCGCCATTCATAGGCGCCGATCAGGCCGAGCAATTCACGCAACGACACCACTGATGCGGCCTCGGACAGCGACGCCGGGCCATAGGCGGCAGCGCAAACAGCGCGCAGATCCGGCGCGCGGCGCAACGGAACCGAGTAATCCGCCGCCAATGGCAGCAACAGCATGCCGAGTATTTTTGCCCGCCGGGCTTGTGCCTGACGCTGCTGATTGAAGGCTTCGGCCGGCGCGACGCGAACTCCGGTTTTGGCCACTCCGGCAGCCCTGGACTTGCCCGGTTGCCGCTCAACCCGCCGGGTCAATGCCTGCAGCAATTGGCGCGCATTCTGGAAATCGCCCTGCCAGAGCAATCCGGTGCCGCTGCTGGCGAATCGATAGGCCGCATCGGCGCTGGTCTGGTCGTCGGCGATCACCACCCGCTGCGGCGGCGGATTGCCGCTTTCCGAACGCCAGCGCGCCGAACGCATTTCACCGGCCTCGCGCCAATGGATCAACGGATGCGCTGCAGGATTGGAATCAAGCGCAA
>CAZUSF010000242.1:0-4181 GCA_964623355.1 uncultured Thiobacillus sp.
GGCCCTGGCTCGCCGCAGGACGTACCGCCGCCGCCCGGCAGCTTTCCGATCGACCCGGACACTTTGCCCAAGGCGATCCGCGACGAACTTGAAGCACCCGACCCGGTCGCCATCGACACTTCCGCCGCCGAGCTGAAGGACGGCCTCAACCATTGCCCGAAATGCGGCGCGACCGACATCCGTCACCGGCCCGGCAGCGACCTGCTGATCTGCCTGTACTGCCGTAATGAGTGGCATGGCGCGCGGGTCGAAGAGGAATTCGGCTTGGGCGAGGGCATTGATCAGCTCACCGGCATGGTCATCGCTTCTGGTGCCCGCGACATCGCGGCCGACGCCGCCAGCCTGATGAGCTTCAAGTGCACCGGCTGTGGCGCCGAAGTGACGATCAACACCGACAGCGCGATGACTGCGCGTTGCCATTGGTGCCGCCACGTTTTCGGTGTCAACGAGCAAGTGGCAAACGGCGCAGTGCCAGATGCGGTGCTGCCGTTCCACATCAAAAAAGACGACGCGGTAGCGCGCATCCGCCAGTTCGTCGACAAGCGTCGACTGTTTGCGCTGAAGGCGTTCAAGGAAGAGTTCACCCCCGAGAATGTCGTCGGCGTCTACCTGCCCTACATGATCATCGATGGCAGGGTGAGCGCCGATGTCATCGGCCAGGGAGAGATCCAGACGCGCCGCTATACGCGCGGCAGCGGCAAGAACAAGACGACCTACTACGACGCCGATGTGTACCAGGTGGACCGGCATGTGGATTTCACCGTCGACGACCTGACCCTGGAATCCTCGGCCGAACGCGGCAACCTGGATACGCGCGCCAACACCAACAACATCATCAACACGATCCTGCCGTTCGACACCAAGAACGCGGTGAAGTGGAACGCCTCCTACCTGACCGGGTACACCTCGGAGAAGCGCAACCGCGACGTGGAGCATCTGCTGCCGCGACTGGAAGACCAACTGCTGTCAATTGCCCGTGCCCAGGTGCATAAATCGGTATCCCGGTACGATCGCGGCGTGCGCTGGGAGCAGGAAGGCATCACCGTTCACGGCACGCGCTGGGTATCGATGTACCTGCCGGTATGGCTGTATTCCTACCACCAGCCCGGCCGCAACGGCGGCATGCTGCACTATATCGCGGTGAATGGCCGCACCGGTGAAACCATGGGCAGCGTGCCGCTGCAGCAGTGGAAACTGCTGACGGCCGCACTCACCGTCGGCACCTTCCTCGAGGGCATCGCAATCTGGATACTGGGGAACGCGTCATGAACGACGATGGCGGGCTGTGGCTGCTTCTGCTGGCGGGTCCCGCCGGCGCGGCCGGTGTCTATTGGGGCTTGTACCGGTACTACCGCAACACCGACAAATCGCACGCCTTCGAACAAGAAACCGCCGTCGAAGCCCTGCCGGTGACCGGCTCGGACCTGAAGGTCGGCGAGGTAAAGGGCACGCGGCAGACGCGCATCTCCGGCGACAACGAGAGTGCGTACCGCAAACGGGTAAAACGTGTGCAGGGCAAAAGCGGATAAGCGCCGAGCAACTCGAACCTTGGGGAATAAAGGGGACGCTACCCTTTCAGTCATCCGTGCTTATCCGGTCAGTACACCCAGCAATAATTGATGCCGATATTTAGGCCGGAAGTGGGGTGCAGCCTCGGTTTCCGGCACCGACAGACGGTCGCGTCGCCGAGTTTCTGGCGAATTCTGTTCGCGAGTGGGGCTTCCTGTTCGGTGTGCCTTGATTGCCCGAAACAGGGCGATTTTTGCGGTGGTCAGGATAGTAAGCCAGGTTGTAACGCACGACCTTGCGGGTGTGATCTACCCTGATTTCACGACGCAAAAGCGATTGCCACGCTTGCGGGAAATGCTGAAAGTTTCGTCCACGATCTTTGTTTCAGACATGATGATAAATATCATGCCTGATGGTTGAGGATCGAAAATCTGAGTCCATAACCTTCGCTCTGGCGGTTGGTTCGGGGCTGAGCGCCGCCCCGCCGCTCACAACAGCGGCTTGATCGGCATCTGTTGCCAGAAGCGAACCCTGCCGCGCTTGACTAGCGAACTTTTCTGGTCCGGTCTGTCAGTGGCAGCATTCCAACTGTTGCCGGGCGCCATGTCGGTTTCCACCGCCTTTTCGACCGCGCGCGCCATACCTTCGTTACGCAGGATCACACCGACTTCAGTGTTGAGGTTCTGCGATCGGGGATCGAAGTTGTAGGTGCCGATAAACACCGTGCCGGAATCGACCACCATGGTTTTTGCGTGCAGCGAAAAAATCGGCACCTTGCCGTCCGCCTGGACCAGAGGCGACATGAGTTTATTTCGCACCTCGGGATCGGGCTTGTACTCGTAAATTTCCAGCCCGAGTTTGAGCAGCTTCTTGCGCTGGTTGCGATAGCCGCTGAAGGCCTGGATGTTGTCGGTGGAAGCCATCGAATTGGTGTTGATCCGAATTCGCACGCCGCGCTTGAGCGCCTGTTCGAACAAGGCCATGGCCTCTTTTGACAGCACCAGATAGGGCGTCTGGATGACGATGCTCTTGCGTGCTTCGGCGACAAGCTCGGCCAGCGCAGCCGAGGTCGCACCGCCGCCACCCAGGCTGATGACCCGGTTGTTCTTGCCCGGTCGGTCACTGATGAAATCCACAGGCCCCCAGGTGATCAGGTTGGCGATGCTGGGAAAGGAAGCCGGCGCGGCGGCGATAGTAGAACGCACTTCCGGTGCATAGTTTTCCGGTGATGCGGCGTAGGCGTGGAGATCGCGATATATCTTCTGGATTTCCTTGTTGTTGATGCTGACGTTTTTCTGCATCAGGCCAATACCGTCGTACAACTTTTCCACCGGCACGCTCAATGGGTTGTTCCAGAACCGCTCGAAGCTGGCCTGCATTGGCATCACGGCGGCGCCCAGCAGCAGCACATCGCGGTCGCGGAAGTTGTATTTGCGGTTGTAGTCGAAGTACTCGGTGGCCATGTTGCGGCCGCCGGTGATGGCTGCCTTGCCGTCGACCATGAAGGTCTTGTCGTGCATGCGCTGGTTCACGCCGCGGAAGTCCGTCACCACGTTCAGGGCGCGCTTGTGCAGCGGCGTGCCGACAGAGTGCTTGGGGTTGTAGATGCGGATGTCGATGTTCGGATGCTTGGCCAGCGCCAGCAGCGACTTGTCCGGCGCGTCGATAAGCAGATCGTCGACGATCACGCGCACGCGCACGCCCCGCTCGGCCGCACGCAGCAGGGCTTCGGCGGCCAGGATGCCGATGTTGTCGGTGCTCCAGATGAAGTACTGCACCTCGATAGACCGCTCGGCATGATCGGCCAGCCAGGCGCGCGCCTGTAGCGCGTCAGCGCCGGTATCGAGCACCAGCGCGCCGGTCGATCCGGGATGCGCGGCAATCTCGCCGTCGATGAACGCCAGCTTGGTCGTCGGCGCGGAAAACGCGGCGATGGGAAGCAGCGTCCAAACCGCAAACAGCGCCGCCGGGAAGAGCTTGCCTAGGCATATTGACATTGCATTCCTCAAAATCTTCGTCCACGAATACGAATTGAACACTCCCTATCCCCCAGCACCTCGCCCGATTGCGGGTGAGGGGTGCGCGGCAGCGCTGGAGAGGAGCTTCGAGACTATATTCGAGCCGGATCAATAACCGCTTCCACTATTCACACCTTGCGCAAGAAGAAAGCCTTCAACATGAAGTTGCCGGCTTCAATGTACAGACCGCTTTCTCCTCAAGTCAGTCTTATGAGGCGCTCCACAAAAGGCCGGCCACCGGCCCGCCAAGAAGCAAAGATGAAGGTCTCATCTTCGCCCAATACCTGTCGCTGAAGGCAGCAATAAATGCTGAATGCCTGCTTGTGTTCGGTAACCCACCGGCTGATTGCATGGCATGCCCTTAGAATTGTTGAGCTTATGACGGGAGGACAGCCATGCAATTTACCAAGTTGGGAAACAGCAATCTGCAAGTATCCCGAATCTGCCTGGGGACCATGACCTTTGGCCAGCAGAACACCGAGGCGGAGGCGCATGAACAACTGAATGCTGCCTTCAGTCGGGGCATCAACTTCATCGATGCGGCCGAGATGTACCCCGTTCCTTCACGGGCGGAAACCACCGGGCGTACCGAGCAATACGTGGGGAGTTGGCTCAAGCGGCAAACAAGAGACAAGGTGATCCTGGCCACCAAGG
>CAZUSF010000243.1:0-4174 GCA_964623355.1 uncultured Thiobacillus sp.
TCAGCGTCGAACAAGCCGCCGAGCTGGCGCGCGAGTGCGAGGCGAACGCGCTGGAGGTCGACCCGCGCATCACCAATTCCGAAGGCGGCTCGCTGTCGAGCCAGGTTTCGCAATTCATCTATGCCAACTCACTTGGTTTTTCCGGCGGCTATCCGACCACCCGGCAAAGCCTGTCCTGTGCAGTAATCGCAGAAGAAAATGACGCGATGCAGCGCGACTACTGGTACACCACGGCGCGCGCAGCATCCGACATGGACAGCGCCGCCAGCGTCGGCCAGCGCGCCGGCGAACGCACGGTGCGCCGCCTCAACGGTCGCAAACTGAGCACCCGCCAATGCCCGGTGCTGTTCGAAGCGCCAATCGCCACCGGCTTGATCGCCAGCTTCGTTTCCGCCATATCCGGCGGTCATCTGTATCGCAAATCGTCGTTCCTGCTCGATAGCCTGGGCAGCCAGGTGTTTCCAGATTTCCTGCAAATCCAGGAACGGCCGTTCATCCCGCGCGGCCTGTCATCCTCGCCGTTCGACTCTGAAGGTGTGGCGCTGCATGACCGCGATGTGGTCAAGGATGGCGTTGTGCAGGGCTACTTCCTTGGCACCTACAGCGCGCGCAAGCTGGGCATGCACAGCACCGGCAATGCCGGCGGCAATCACAACCTGATCGTGCCCTCCACCGGTGAAGATTTCGCCGCGTTGCTGAAGAAAATGGGCAACGGCCTGCTGGTCACCGAGTTGCTCGGCCACGGCCTCAACATGGTCACCGGCGATTACTCGCGCGGCGCCGCTGGCTTCTGGGTGGAAAACGGCGTCATCGCCTACCCGGTGGAAGAAATCACCATTGCCGGCAATCTGCGCGACATGTTCAAGGGCATTGTCGCCATCGGCACCGATGTCGAAACGCGCGGATCGCGCCGGGTCGGCTCCATCCTGATCGACCAGATGACCCTAGCGGGCGAGTGACATGCGCGGTCTGCTGGCGCTGGGGTTGCAATTCGCCAAGGCCATTGATGCGCTAAACGAGGCCGTCGGCCGTGGCGTCAAGTGGCTGGTGCTGATCGCCACCCTGATCTCCGCCGCCAACGCCAGCCTGCGTTACGGCTTCGACCTCAGTTCGAATGCCTGGCTCGAATTGCAGTGGTATCTGTTCGCGCTGATCTTCCTGCTCGGCGCCGGCTACACCCTGAAACACAACGGCCACGTCCGCATCGACGTGATTTACAGCCGCCTGAGTCTGCGCGCGCAAGCCTGGATCGACCTCTGCGGCAGCCTGCTGTTCCTGCTCCCGGTAGCCGGCCTGATGGCCTGGTTCAGCTGGTCGATGTTCGTTGAAGCCTGGTCGATCCAGGAGGTTTCCGCCGACTCCGGCGGCCTGCTGCGCTGGCCGATCAAGCTCGCCTTGCCGCTCGGCTTCGGTTTGTTGTTTCTGCAAGGCGTATCGGAAACCATCAAGCGTGCCGGCATGCTGGCCGGGCAGTTGCCATTCGCCGCCGAGCAAGCGGAGGAGATCGTCTGATGGATATCAGATCCCCCGAATTCGTCATACCCGCGAATGTGGGTATCCAGGCTACCAACAACCTGGATACCCGCATTCGCGGGTATGACGGTTTTTTTCAGGTGCGCTGATGTTCGAGCTGATGGCGCCGCTGATGTTCGCCGGCCTGGTGGTCTTCCTGCTGATCGGTTACCCGGTCGCCTTCGCCCTCGGTGCCAACGGGCTGTTGTTCGGCCTGATCGGCATGCAGATGGGCTATGTCGAGTTCGCCCAGTTGCAGGCGTTGCCGGAGCGCGTGTTCGGCATCATGTCGAATGCCACCTTGCTGGCGATCCCGTTCTTCACCTTCATGGGCCTGGTGCTTGAGCGTAGTGGCCTGGCGGAAGAACTGCTCGACGCGATGGGCCAGTTGTTCGGCGCCCTGCGTGGCGGCCTCGCCTATGCCGTGGTCTTCGTCGGCGCGCTGCTGGCGGCCACCACCGGCGTGGTGGCGGCGACGGTGATTGCGATGGGCCTGATCTCGCTGCCGATCATGCTGCGCTACGGCTACGACAAACGCATCGCGTGCGGCGTCATCGCCGCTTCCGGCACACTGGCGCAAATCATTCCGCCGTCGCTGGTGCTGATCATCCTGGCCGACCAGTTGAGCGTTTCGGTTGGCGACATGTATCGCGGCGCACTGCTGCCCAGCCTGATGCTGGCCGGCTTCTATCTGCTTTTCGTGTTCATGCTCACCCTGATCCGGCCCGGCATGCTGCCGGCCTTGCCGGCGGAAGCGCGGGTATTGCACGGCAAAGCCTTGTGGCTGAAAGCCGGCACGTCGATCCTGCCGCCGCTGATCCTGATGTTTCTCGTCCTCGGCACCATCTTCATGGGCATCGCCACCCCGACCGAAGGCGGCGCCATGGGGGCAACCGGTGCGCTCGTGCTGGCTCTGATCAAACGCCGCTTGAACCTCGACCTGCTGAAGCAGGCGATGGACGCCACCACGCGCCTGACCAGCTTCGTCATCTTCATCCTGATCGGCTCGACGGTGTTTTCCCTGGTCTTCCGCCTGCTGGAAGGCGATCTCTGGGTGGAACATCTACTCACCTCGCTGCCCGGCGGCGAGATCGGCTTCCTGATCGCAGTCAACCTGCTGGTCTTCATCCTGGCGTTCTTCCTCGACTTCTTCGAGATCGCCTTCATCATCGTGCCGCTGCTGGCTCCGGTCGCCGTCACGCTGGGCATCGACCTGGTCTGGTTCGGCGTGCTGCTCGGCATCAACATGCAAACCTCGTTCATGCACCCACCGTTCGGCTTCGCGCTGTTCTACCTGCGCAGCGTCGCCCCCAGAACGGTGCGAACCAGCGACATCTACTGGGGCGCGATTCCGTTTGTGCTGATCCAGCTGGTGATGGTGGCGCTGGTACTCACCTTCCCCGGCCTGGTCGGCAAGCATGACGAGACCGTTGATAGCGGCATGGTCGAGATCCAGCTCGACAACGCCAACGACGACTATCTGCGCCCCCCGGAGGAGTAATCGATGCGGCCTCTGCGCCCCGGACACGGACCGCTACGCGCTGATCGCACGACTCGACCTGGCCAGCGGCAAGCTTGAAATCATCGCCCGCGGCGTTCTCAACGCGGTTGGCTTCGACTGCGCTTCCAACCTTGCTCATTTCCGCAGCCGTATCAGCCTTCCCCAGCAAAGCGACTGGGCCGGCTCACCACATTTTTTGACTCGCTATTGACCTGTTACAAGCCCGTGTAGGATTCACAAGTCCTCAATTATTGGAAATCGTTATGTACATCCGAATGCTTATCGTGGCCTGCTTGAGCACGCTTGCCAGCCAAGCTTCAATCGCTTCCGAATATGCCGACTTCCTGCGCGACCTGTCCGGGCCATACGCGCATTATCGTCAATCGCTGATGCTGACCAGCAACCCCGACAATATCGACAAGGCGACTCAGTCCATCAGCCAGTTTTCGACAGGGTGGAAAGGGATTGCCGAAAAATATGCCGGTGATCCGCCCAAGCCCTTCGCCGCCATTCCCGGCTACCCGGAAAAAATCGGCCGGCCGTTGGCGATCAGCCAGGAAGCGCAGGCCTTATTGGCTGCAGGCAAGGTTTTTGAGGCGCATGCGCGACTTGAGGAAATTCGCTACCTGTTGTGGGGGATGCGCGTCCAGGCCGGCATCAATTCGGTCGCCGACAAGGCGAACGATTTCCACGAAGCCATGGAAATCATCCTCGACCATGCTGCAGCGGCAAACAACGCCGAAGAACTCTCGGCCGTTGAAACACGCTACGGCGCCTGGGTCGCGATCAAGTGGGAAGAACACGCGCTCGCCGCTGATCTCGATTCGGTACGCAAAGAGTTCGATGCCGCATTGGCCGATGGCCGCAAGACGATCGCCGACTACCGCGCCGTGCTGCGCAGTGGCAACGTCGAGGCGGCAAAAAAGATGGTCGGGCCGATCAAGAATGCCTACAAGAAGATATGGGCCCTCGATCCGAAATGACCTCCGGGGCCAACGGCAGTCAAGCCGCGTGAAAAGCCCGCCCGATAACGCGCAACTGCTGGATCACGCCCGGCTCACAGCCTTGTTCGCCAGCTTGCCGCTGGGGGTGGTCGCGCATGGCCTGGATGGCCGTATCGTTTCCGCTAACGCCTCGGCGCTGGAAACACTCGGGCTAACA
>CAZUSF010000244.1:0-2703 GCA_964623355.1 uncultured Thiobacillus sp.
TTCGCCAGGGAACTGGTCAAGTCGAACCTCAACCTTGCCGGCATTGTGCTTTCTCCTGCCCTGCCGCTGAACCCCGGCATCGTCAAAGTACGGACCCGGCTGAAAAGCCGCATGGGGCGGCTGCTGCTGGCCAATTCGATCACGCTGACGCCCGGCACGCTGACCGTCGATATCGACGGCGAATGGCTGTACATCCATTGGGTGACGGTGGAGTCGACCGATATCGAAGCGGCCACCGCCGCCATCGTCTCGGGTTTCGAGGACTATCTCGAGGTCATGTATGGTTGATTTCCTGATTTATCTGGCGGCGGCGATGACCGGCCTGGCGTTGCTGCTCGCCCTGTATCGCTTCGTCAAGGGCCCGTCGACCGCCGACCGGGTCATCGCCTTCGATGTGCTGACCATCATCGGCATCACCGCCATCGCGCTGCTGGCGCTGCTGGAAGGACGCGGCATCTATCTCGACGTGGCGCTGGTCTACGCGCTGCTTTCTTTCCTCGGGGTGATCGTCATCGCCCGTTATCTGGAGCGGGGTCTGTGATGGAGTCGCTGCTTGCACTCATTGGCGGCGTCCTGCTGGTTGCCGGCGCAGCCTTCCTGCTGCTTGGCGGCCTGGGACTGGCGCGCATGCCGGACGTGTTCAACCGCATCCAGGCCGGCACCAAGGCGACGACGCTGGGAACACTACTGTCGCTGGCTGGCATCGCCTGCCTGCAACCGGCCTGGGCAGTAAAGCTGCTGCTGATCGGCCTGTTCATTCTGTTCACCAACCCGCTTTCCTCGCATGTGCTGGCGCGCGCCGCGCACCGCCGTGGCGCGGAAAAGTCGCCGCTGACCGCGGTCGATCGACTGGCGGAAGACCGTTTGGCTGAATCCCGGCCGGGAGATCAAGCATGAACCCCATGAGTCCGTTGATCTTCGGCATCACCGTGCTGCTTTGCATTACGCTGATCGGCGCGGCGCTGATGGCGATCCGCGCCAAACGCTTGCCGGTCGCCATCCTTGCCTCCGGTCTGGTCAGCCTGGTCGCCTCGATCCTGTTCCTGGTGCTCGCCGCCCCCGATGTGGCGATGACCGAAGCGGCAATCGGCAGCGGCCTGACCACCTTCCTGTTCTTCTTTGTGCTGGCGCGCATGCGCGCCGCCGGGTACGACGACGCTCAGAAAGACGGAGACAAAAATGATTAAGCGCGCCATCGCCCTGCTGCTGACGCTCGCCGTCGGTGCGTTGTTCGCCAGCCTGCTGGTCGGCTATGTACCGGACAGCGAGCTGAACCAGACCGCCCGCTATTACGCCGAACGCACCGCCGAAGACATCGGCGCGGCAAATATTGTCACCGCCATCATCGTCACCTATCGCGGCCTCGACACCCTCGGTGAAGTCACCGTGCTGTTCATCTCCGCCGCCATCGTCGGCCTGGTGCTGGCGCAAAGCCGAATGTTGGGCAACGCACCAGGCAACCTGCCCGTGCAACCACGCACGCCGGTGAGCGAACTGCTGAGCACCGGCAGCCGCTCGCTGACGCCGCTGATCCTCCTGCTCGGCGTGTATGTCTTCGTCAACGGCCATCTGACCCCCGGCGGCGGCTTCCAGGGCGGCGCCATCGTTGCCTCCGGCATGCTGCTGTTGCTGCTGGCCGACCCGCTGAAACATTTCAGCCACCAACTGATCGCCGTGCTGGAATCGCTGTCCGGTCTGCTGTTCGTCGGCATCGGCGTGCTGGGCGTGCTGCTCGCCGGCGGCTTCCTCGACAACCGCCTGCTGCCGATCGGCACCCTCGGCGAGTTGTTCTCGGCCGGCGTCATTCCGGTCATTTATTCGTTGATCGGTCTCAAGGTCGGCGCCGAGTTCTCCTCGATGCTGGCCAGCCTGTCGGAAACCGACAAAACAACCCACCCAACGGAGGAATCATGATCAGCCTCGCCCAGATGGCCATGGCCGCCGGTTTTGTGCTGATCCTGATCGGCTTTTACGGCGCCCTGACGCAACGCAACCTGCTGCGCATGATCGTCGCCTTCAGCATCGCCAATACCGGCGTGCACCTCGTGCTGGTGGCGGTCGGCCACATGCGCGGCCGCACCGCGCCGATCCTTGATGCCGCCGTACCGGTCGCCGACGCGGTGGCCCGGGTCATTGACCCGGTGCCGCAGGCGCTGGTGCTCACCGCCATCGTCATCGGCCTCGGCGTCACCGCGTTGATGCTGGCTTACGCGCTCAAACTCTATGAGCGCAAACGCACGCTCGACATCGCCAGATACACGGAACTGAAATGGTAAGCGCCCTGCACATCATCACCGCGGCACTGGCCGCCGCCTTCCTGATGGGGTTGCTGAAAGAGCAACAACGCGGTCTCGCTTTCAGCATCACGCTGGTGACGCTGGCGTTCATGAGCTGGATTTCGGCCGGCTGGCTATGGACCTTCGCCAGTACCGACACCGCCGCCGTGGAAATCTTCACCGCCGGCACCGAGCCGCCGTTCGCCATCAATCTGCGCATCGGCCTGGCCGAAGCGGCGCTGACCCTGCTGATCAATCTCACCGGCCTGTTCTCCGCGCTGGCGCTGAAAGACACGCTGCTGGCGCTGGGACGGCGGGCGATGGCGGTGTGGCTGGTGGCGGTGATGGCGCTGTCCGGCATCGTGCTGACGCGCGACTTGTTCAATCTGTTCGTGTTCTTCGAACTGACGGTGATCGCCAGCGCCGG
>CAZUSF010000244.1:2803-4172 GCA_964623355.1 uncultured Thiobacillus sp.
TTCTTCCTGATCTTCATCGCCGTGGTCGCCGAACTGAAACCGTTCCCGGCCAACGGCTGGGCGCTGGACATCTACGAATCGGCGCATCCGGCGTTCTCCGCGCTGTTCTCCGCCGCCACCGGCGCCGCCGCGCTGTTCGCGGTCGACAAGCTGCTGCTGATCGGTGGCGATGCCTGGCTACCGATGGCCACCGGCATCGGCATCGTCACCTTCATCGCCGCCAACCTGCTGGCGCTGCCGCAAACGAATGACCGGCGTCTGCTCGGCTATTCGTCGATCGCCCAAACCGGCCTGATCCTGGCCGTCCTCGGCCAGCGCGACATCCTCGGCGAACACACGCTGTACATCGCCGGCGGCCTGCTGCTGTCGCACGCGATCGCCAAGGCCGGCCTGTACTGGCTGTCCGGGCTGATCGCCGAACGCGGTCTCGAAGCCTGGGCGGCGCTGCGCGGCCATCCGCTGCTGATCTTAGCTTTCGTCAGCTTCATCAGCATGCTCAGCGGCCTGCCGCCGTTCCCCGGTTTCTACGCCAAATGGGAGTTGATCCACCTGCTCGCCGGCGAAGGCCGCATCGTGCTGCTCGGCTTGATCCTGTTCGGCGCGCTGCTCGAAGCCGGTTATCTGTTCCGCTGGTTCGGCTACATCATGAAACGCGAAGCGCCGACAGAAGTGGTCGACAATGTGGCACACAAATTCGGCGCCGTATTTGCCACACTCGCCGCGCTAGTTGCTGCCTGGGCCTTGAGCTTCGTCTGGGGTGAACTGGCCGGCCTGCAATTCGATCGCTTCAACATGCTGCTGGCGCTGCCGCTGCTGTTCGCGCTGGCCTTCCTGCTGCTCGACTGGCTGCCGGCCTGGGTGAAGAACAGCCTGGCCATCGCCGGCCTGCTGGCCTGGTTCTACCTCACCTATACCGAATACGACCCGCTGCGCATGATCTTCGCGGTGATCTTCCTGATCGGCGGCTCGCTGACTCTGCTCGCCAGCTACCATGAACACGGCCGGCGCATCGGCTTCTATCCGTCGGCGATGCTGATGTTCGCCGGCCTGGCGATGCTGATCCGCGCCACCGACAGCTTCGATTTCTTCGTCGCCTGGGAACTGCTGACGGTCGGCTCCTACTTCCTGATCCTGCGCGGCAAGCATTCCGAGCCGCACGCGCTGTCCTACATCCTGTTCTCGCTCGGCGGCGCCTTCCTGATCCTCGCCGGCTTCGCGCTGGCCACCCAGGGCGCGCCGTACTTCGATCTGGCGGCGCTGGCCGATCTCGTGCAACCGCTGGCGCCGTGGGTGTTCCTGCTGCTGGCCATCGGCTTCATGACCAAGACCGCCGCCATCGGCCTGCACATCTGGTTGCCCGGCGCCCACG
>CAZUSF010000245.1:0-2874 GCA_964623355.1 uncultured Thiobacillus sp.
TGGCAGATCCGGCGTCAATTCAACCTCGAGCGGAATGCCGGAGGCATACAGATCGAGCACTTCCTGTACCAGTGCATTGAGATCGACATGTTCGATGCGCGGTGACGGCAGGCGCGCATATTGCGCGAAAGCATCGACCAGGCCCTTCAGCGCCGATACCTGACCGACGATGGTGGCGACGGCGCGCGTCAGCGTATCGCGCGCGGCACCTTCCAGTCGATCGGCGAGTTTGGCTTCCAGCCGCTCGGCGGAGAGCTGGATCGGGGTCAGCGGATTCTTGATTTCATGCGCCATCCGCCGCGCCGCTTCGCCCCAGGCGGCATCGCGCTGGGCCTGGATCAATTGCGTCACGTCGTCGAGCACCAGCACATAGTCCGGTGTGTCGTTGTCCGACAACGGGGTGGCGCGCACCAGCAGAATGCGGCTGCTGCTCGGCATCACCAATTCCAGTTGCTCGCGCCAGGCCTGTTGCGGCGTGGCAGCGAAGCGGCGGGTGATATCAGCGGCGAAATGGCGCAGGCCGCTGTCTTCCGCACCCCACTCGCTCAGCCTGCGTCCTTCCAGTCCATCGCGCGGCAGATCGAGAATGGCGCTCGCCGCCGGATTCGCCAGTCGCACCGTCAGGTCGTGTTCCAGCGTCACCACGCCGGCGGTAACGCCGGAAAGCACGCCTTCCAGATAGGCGTTGGCTTCGAGCAATTGGTCATGGCTATCGATGGCGGCGGCGCGCGCGTCGGCCAGTTGTCGCGTCATCCGGTTGAAGGATTGGGTCAACATGCCAAGTTCGTCCCGGCTGGAGACGGTGTGCACTTCGGTGAAGTCGCCGCGCGCGACGGCGCGGGTGCCGCGCGCCAGCGCACGCAGCGGCGCGGCGAGGCGTTCGGAAATGACAAAGGCGAGGCTGAGGGCGGAAAACAGCGCCAGGGTCAGCGCCATGGTCAGTGAAATGCCATACAGGCGTTTCAGGCCCAGTCGCGACAGCAACAATTCCTGATAACCCTGGCGCGCGGTTTCAACCTGCTGCGCATCCAGCGCCAGTTGCGATGGCACCGGCTGGATCACCTGCAGCAGTCGGATGCGCTGATTCATCGCCACCACATTCACCGGCACCACGACATTGACCGAGATGCCACCGCCGGGCGTCGCTTCCAGGCGCGACCAGGGTTGCATGGCGCGGGCTTGCCAGATGGCGCCCTGCTCCAGCATGGGCGGTATCAAGCTGCCGCGATTGGTGGAAGAAAAGCCGAGCTGCTTGCCGTTTTCATCGAGCAGTGCGGTTTCCTGCAAGTTCAACCCTTCGCGCAACTCATCCAGGCGCTCGGTTTGCAGGCTTGGCGGCAATTCCGACAGTTGCCGCGACAGGGTTTCGCTCTTCCGCACAACTTCGCGCTGGACATGTTCCAGTGCCGAACGGCCAAGCGCGAGACCGCCTTCGAGAGCGCTTTCCATGCGCACGTCGAACCATGATTCGATCGAGCGGACCAGGAATTGAACCGAAACGCCATACACCACCATGCCCGGCACCAGCGCCATCAGGCTGATGATCAGGAACATGCGGGCGGTGAGCTTGGCGCCGAACACACCAGCCCGAATCCGGCGCACCAGAACAAATCCCTGATATCCGATCAACAGAACCAGACCGATCGCGGCGACGACGGTCAGCACCAGTAACAAAGACAGGTGACCGGCGAGGAATTCGGTGTTGTCGGCCGCTGTCGCGAGCAGTGCGATCAGCGCGGAACCGATCAGCAAGCTGGCGGTGACCAGGTAAATCATTCGAGGATCAGTATTTGAAACTGCGTTCTTGCCAGCCCGAATCCAGCTGCCAGCGGGCCGAGGAAGCCAGCGCGTTGACCTGCAGCGGCTTCGGCAACTGCGCGACATCGAGATACATCCGGATATAGGCTTTGAAGTCGGATTTGCGCTTCATCTGCTTGACGTTGAGCACCGCCCAATCGCGTAAATCGCCGACTGCGCGCAGCGCCGAATCCAGGCTGTCATGCGTGCTCGAGGTGCCGGAAAGGCTGACGTAATACTGGCGCAGCAGGGCGTTGTAGGACAAACGGATGCTGCGTTCGAGGTCGATCAGATCTTCGGATAGCCAGAAATCACGCAATCGCTCGGCCTCGAAGGCCTGGATGAAGGTGAGTTGGACGCCGCGCAGGAGCGCATTTTCCAGGGTGCCGGAGAGTTGGACTTCGAATGCGCCGGAGAGATGGAACAGTTCACCCTTGCGGCTGACCTCGGCTAGTGCAAGGTTGATGCCGCCGCCGGACACCTTGTCGCTTCTTGCATGCCCGCTGCTGACCAGCGACAGCGCGGCCAAGGCACAGGCGGCGCGCAGGAAGCTACGTCTTGAGCAGGCGGGCATAAAAGAATCCATCCATGTCCTCGGTCGGCATCAGCGTGGTGGGCATTACTGTGGTTGACATCAACTCAGCCTTGCTCGGGCCAGCGAAATCGACAGGCTCAATGGACGCATCTTCATGTCGGGTAAGGAAAGCGGAAATTTGTTCACTGTTTTCGGCCTGGAACAGGCTGCAAGTGGCGTAAAGCATTTTGCCACCTGACTTCAACAGCGGCCATAAAGCTTCCAGCAAGCGGGATTGTTCGTCCGCCAGGTGTTGCATATCGTCCGCGCGTTTCAGCCATTTTCCGTCCGGATGCCGGCGCACGACGCCGGAGGCGGTGCAGGGTGCATCAAGCAGGATGCGATCGAACGGGGTTTCGTCCCACCAAAGCGAGGGTTTGCCGGCGTCTTCGGCGAGCAGACGAATGTTTGTCGCCGGCAAATTGGTCAAACCGAGGCGATCCAGGTTTTCCCGCACCCGGCCAAGCCGGCTGGCATCGCTATCCAGCGCCAGCAGATCAAGC
>CAZUSF010000245.1:2974-4138 GCA_964623355.1 uncultured Thiobacillus sp.
TTTTGTCGCGCTGCCAGCACCAGCGTTTCGCGTTGGCGCTGGAAGTTGCGCAGCACCGCGTTGACGAAAGCCCGCGCGAAGGGATAACGCTGCGCAGCGACGCTGACCGTTTCGTTGACCGCGGCATAAGCCGGCGAGAGTTCGGCATCGAGTTCGTGCAGGCCAACCAGCAAATGCCCGGTCAGTTCGACAGGTTGCAGCGGACGCTGGGTGAGTCGGGCGAGGAAGAAGCGCAGGCGGCCGGCTTCGCGCAAAACACCGTAGGCCAGGTTCTGCGCGGCAGCGATGTCGCGGCCGTCAAATCCACTGTTGCTGGATAGTCTGGCACGCAGATCGGCGAGGCTGGCGGTGAGGCTGACGCCTTCCAGCAGAACGGCGTTGACCAGATTGGCGGCAAGCAGGCGCGGAGATGTCGGATGAGCGGGAGTCATTGATCTATTGTCGCCCAAGCCGCCCTGACAGCGGCAGCCAGCGGAAACCCTTTTTTGCCGGATTGTTCAAGAATTCGGAAGTGCTGCCGATAGCCGAAGTCAACGCACTGATCAGTGCGGTACCTGCTCCTGGAGGCTGGCTATGAGTAACGTCGACACACTGCGCCACGATCTGGTCGATATCGTGGGTGAATTGCATGCGGCCTTGTCTGAAATCGGCAACGAAAACTTGCCGCAGACCGGCATCGTCAGCAATGCGCGCGATCGCTTGCGCTATATCTCCAGCTTGACCGAACAGGCCGCCAGCCAGACGCTGCGCGCGGCCGAGATGATCAGCGATAACTTGCATCTTCAGCGCGACGCGGCGCAGCGGCTGCAGCACAAAGTGCGTTCGCCGCAAGCGCGGGCCTTCTTGGCGGAACTTGATGCGCAGCATACTCAGTCATTGCATCAGGTCAGTGAAATCATCCAGGCGCAGGCATTCCAGGACCTGGTCGGTCAGGTGATCAACAAACTGATGCTGACGGTGGAGAAAATGGAGTCGAGTCTGGCGCATCTTCTGCTGGAGGGGGAAGACGAGGGCGATGGCGTATTGGCCGGGCCGCAAGTGCGTAGCGAGGAACAGGTCAGCCAGGCGGATATCGACAATCTGTTCGACTGATCGGGTTTGTTGCGGCTTGCGTTGGCCAAATCGTTGACCAGATCATGAGCTGGATAACTTGATCAGGTTGCG
>CAZUSF010000246.1:0-1777 GCA_964623355.1 uncultured Thiobacillus sp.
TCGAGGACAGCGGCACGAAGGCGGTTTGCGGTTCGTGCATGTGGAACACCTTGAATACCTTCTCGGTCAGCGCGTCGGAGGTGACAAAGTCTTGATAGGCACGGGTCAGCAGTTCGGTATAGCGAGTTCGCTGGTCGTCTTCGGCATCCGGCAGCGCTCCGGCCTGGGCCAGGTAATTGTGATAGCGCTGCAGAATATGCAGGCGATTCACCTGCACCACGTCAGTGTCGAACGGGATATTGAAGTAGTTGAGAAAGTCCTCGGCGGATTCGAGTTCTTCCAGCGCTTCGTCCAGGGTCAGATCGTCCATGATGGTTCCTTTAGTAGGGTGCGCCATGCGCACAGGTTGATTTCATGCGGCTTCCTCGATGCGGGCGGCGACCTCGGCAACCAGCACATCCAGCAGCACCTTGCCGCCGAGGCGGTCGTGGCTGTCGAGTTCGACCAGTTTTTCCAGCATGGCCTGGCCGGTGGTGGCATTGCCCTGTCTCAGGTGGATATAGCCGGTGGCCTTCAGCACCATCAGATAGAAGCGCAGCAGACCCATCGAACGCAGCACGGCATGGCCGATGTGGTCTGGATGCAGGTCTTGCCATTTGGCCGGCAGATCGAGCCGGCGGGAGACGATGGCCAGGGTGCGGTCGGCGACGATCAGGGCGTCTTCCAGGCGGTGCTGATAGAAGTAATAGCGGTACAGCGCGACCAGCACGACGAGTTGTTCCGGCGCCAGGAAATAGGCGCGCAGCAGCAGCGATTCCGCTGCGTCTTCGCCGTAACAGGCGGCGGCGTCGTTCAGCAGCGGTTCGATGCCGTCCGGCAAGGGGTCGTCGAAGTAGAGCGCGGTCTGGTCGAATTGCAGCAAGTCCATGCGGGTCTCCCGATTGTTTTACCCAGGCTTATGCCTGGCGTTTCATGACGTGCGCCACTTGCGCGCCGCACAGGTCGTCGGCTTCGCAGGTGCTGCAATGGCTGCCCACCGTTTCGCCGCGCGACCGCAGGGCTTTTTCCAGCACTTCGATGCGTTCCATCAGACAGGCGATGGCGCGGCCGACCGGGTCGGGAATCAGATGGTGGTCGAGGTTGATTCCGAGAGCTCCGGGGCCATCCTCATCCGAGCGCAATACCACCTTGCCGGGAATGCCGACCACGGTGCGATGTGGCGGAACGTCCTTCACCACCACCGAATTGGCGCCGACGCGGACCTGGTCGCCCAGCGTGATCGCGCCGAGGATCTTGGCGCCGGCGCCGATGACGACGCCGTTGCCCAGCGTCGGATGCCGCTTGCCCTTGTTCCAGGTGGTGCCGCCCAGGGTGACGCCGTGATACAGCGTGACGTCGTCGCCGATTTCAGCCGTTTCGCCGATCACCACGCCAGCACCGTGATCGATGAAGAAGCGCCGCCCCAGCGTGGCGCCGGGATGGATGTCGATATTGGTCAGCAGGCGCGCGAACCAGGACAGCAGTCGCGCCGGATAGCGCAGGCCTGCATTCCACAGTCGGTGCGCCAGACGTTGCAACAGGATGGCGTGCACGCCGGGATACGTGGTCAGCACTTCGAAGCGCGAACGCGCGGCCGGGTCGCGCTGGAACACGCAGGCGATGTCTTCGCGCAGCAGCGTGAACAGGCCGGGTGTGTAGGCTCCCTCTCCCGCAGGCGGGGGAGGGCTGGGGAGGGGGGCAGTTTCGTCTGGCTTAAGCGGACTTCTGCCAGAAACATCTCCCGCTCCCCCGGCCCCTCTCCCGCCTGCGGGAGAGGGGAGAAAAACGCTCGCTTGAG
>CAZUSF010000246.1:1787-4130 GCA_964623355.1 uncultured Thiobacillus sp.
GTCCACTCCGGGCTTTGACCTGCTGTCTGGATTCCCGCCTGCGCGGGAATGACGGTCAATGCTGCGTGCGGGGTTCATCACCATCGCCTCAATGCACCGCAACCGCCAGCAGCGGGCCGATGCGACGTTGATACAGGTTGACCAGTTCGTGCTCGGCCGGCGAGCGTTTGGCGCGTTCGGCGAAGGCGCGGATGTCGGGCAGCAGTTCGCGCGCTTGCGCCGGGCTGACCTGCAAGCCCATGCCGGCATAGGCGGCGATGATGCCGCGCGCGCCGGAATGCTTGCCGACCACCAGACTGTGCCGGCGGCCGACTTCGACCGGGTCGAACGATTGATAGGTGTCCGGATCCTTCAGCAGGCCATCGACATGGATGCCGGCTTCGTGCGTGAAGACGCCGCCGCCGACCACGCTTTTCTGCCAGTGTACCGGCCGCCCGGAGGCTTCCGCGACAGCGCTGGAGACGGCTGGGAAGAGGCTGAGATCGATGCCGGTGTGCATCTGGTAGAGCTTGCTCAGGCCGAGCGCGACTTCTTCCAGCGGCGCATTGCCGGCGCGCTCGCCAAGACCGTTGACCGTGGTGTTGACGTGCGTCGCGCCGGCGCGGCAAGCGGCCAGCGTGTTGGCGGTGGCGAGGCCGAGATCGTCGTGCGCGTGCATTTCGATTTCCAGGTCACTGATCGCGCGCAGGCTGGCGATGGCGGTATGCACGCCGAAGGGTTCCATCACGCCCAGCGTATCGGCGAAGCGCAAGCGACGCGCGCCAGCCAGTTCGGCGGCTTCCGCGACACGCATCAGAAAATCGAGATCGGCGCGCGAGGCATCCTCGCAGCCGACAATGACCTCAAGCCCGAGATCGAGCGCACGGGGCGTCAACTCGCGGATGGTGTTGAGCACCCAGGCGCGGTCCTTGCGCAGCTTCTTGTCGATATGAATGTCCGACACAGAAATCGAGATGTCGATCAGGTTCACATTCAGGTTGCGGCAGGCCTCGATATCGGCCGCGTGCATGCGGCTCCAGACCACCAGTCTGGTATCCAGCTTGCGCGCCTGGATCAGGCTGGCCACCGCGCGGATGCTGTCGCATTCCCGCGCCCCCATCGCCGGGATGCCGACTTCCAGTTCCGGCACACCCATCTCGCCCAGGTGCAGCGCGATGTCGAGCTTCTCTTCCAGCGTGAATGCGACGCCGGCGGATTGCTCGCCATCACGCAGGGTGGTGTCGTCGATGATGATCTTGCGGGCGGTGGCGGGCGCGGTCGAGCGTCCTGGGTTGCGGCAATAGACAGACTGCATGGTCGTGGCCTTAGGCTAGCGGTACAGGAGTCATCGCAAGCCGCATGCCAGGCAGCGGGGTTTGTCTATCTTGCTGAATTAAAAAGAAAAAACGGTCATATCTTGAATTGGTACGCGTCGACAAGGGGACTTGTGCGCCGGCTTGGTCGGGTTTGCGACAAAACGTGGTTTACGCCTGCATGCCGTAGCCGATTTCCTCCGCCAGACAGCCGATCGGCTCAGCCAGCGTGGCGTCAGGTCCGGTTTCAAAGCGGACCAGATAGATGTCCTGCGTCGGGTCGGCTTCGGCGTGGCCGACATTGACCACGACGCCGCGCGTGCCGGCGGCGGCCAGCAGTTCGTTGGCGGCAACGCCGGGAATAGCGCTCTCGCCGGTTTCATCCAGCGGGTCGTTGTGCAGGTCGATGGCGGCATAGACCAGGTCGCCCAGGTGGTATTGATTCATTTCAGTCTCCAAGGTCAGTGTTCAGCCCATCAACACCGTGTAGGCCTGGCGTAGCAGTTCCATTTCGGCTGCAGCGCAACCACGCGCTTCGGTAATGGCGATGAACTTGCCGCCCATACGTTCGGCAATTTCAAACGGTGGGTCGATGCTGGTGAAAGTCGCCAGGCGGACGCGGATCGGGCCATCCGGCGTATCGACGCTGGCGCTGAATTCGGCTTCCAGAGCCAGACCGCCGCTGTCCAGGCCAAGCGCGGCCTCGGCGCTGCGCAGGTAAAGGCCGGGATGCAGTTCGACCCGATGCGAGGGCGGATCTTCAATTACCGAAGACAACGCCGGTAACGCTTCAAATGCGCTCAGCCCGTGCGGGAAGCGCAGGAAGCGCACGCGTGCGCTGGTTTTCTGCTTGTGCGCCAGCAACAGGCGCATATCGGCGGGGAAAGCGCTGCTCATACCGCCGCCAGCAAACGCGGTTCCGCCTTCACCACGCCATCGCGGCCCCAGACCGTGATGGCTTCGATGAACCAACCTGATTTGCGCGGATGCAGCACCAGCAAATCGTATTCGCCATGAAAACTGCCGTCGCTGTTGATGGTCAGGCTGCCGC
>CAZUSF010000247.1:0-4115 GCA_964623355.1 uncultured Thiobacillus sp.
CGCGCCAGATCGACGCGCACATTGATTTCCGGCGCGGCCATCACGCGTGCGCCTTCCTCTTCCCGGTACGACGCCGCGCGGCCGCCGTTCTCGGCGACCAGCACATTGCCCAGCCACAGGCTCAGCCGGTTCACGTCCAGGTCGGCGATGCCGGCATAGCCGATGGCGGCGAGGATGCGGCCCAGGTTGGGGTCGGAAGCGAAGAACGCAGTCTTTACCAACGGTGAGCGGCCGATGGCGTAACCGACCTGCTTGCATTCGGCCTCGTCCTTGCCGCCTTCGACGCGGATTTCCATGAACTTGGTGGCGCCCTCGCCGTCGCGCACGATGGCCTGGGCGAGTTCGATCATGACTTCGGTGACCACCGATTGCAGCGAGTCGAAACGCGAATCGGCGCTATCCATGATCACCGGTGCGGGAGTTGTGCCAGTGGCGATCAGGATGCAGGAGTCGTTGGTCGAGGTATCGCCATCGACGGTGATGCAGTTGAACGACTTGTTCACCGCGTGGCGCAGCATGGCTTCCAGCGCCTCGCACGACACCGGCGCGTCGGTGGCGACGAACGACAGCATGGTCGCCATGTTCGGGTGAATCATGCCGGAGCCCTTGGCGATGCCGGTGACGTTGAACTCGACCCCGTTCAGCGATGCCTTGCGCGACGTGGCCTTCGACACGATGTCGGTGGTCATGATCGCCTCGGCAGCAGCGCCCCAGTTGTCCGGCTTCAGATCAGCCAGCGCGGCCGGCAGCGCGGCGACAATCTTGTCGTGCGGCAGCGGTTCCAGAATCACGCCGGTGGAAAACGGCAGCACCTGCTCCGGCTTGATGTTCAGGTTTTCCGCCACGGCGGCGCAGGTTTCGCGCGCCCGGCGCAGGCCGTCCTCGCCGGTGCCGGCGTTGGCGTTGCCGGTGTTCACCACTAGCGCGCGGATGCCGGACTCCTGATGCAGGTGTTCCTTGCAGACGGTGACCGGCGCGGCGCAAAAGCGGTTCTGGGTGAACACGCCAACTACTTCCGAATCGGCCGGCAGCGTGATCACTAGCACATCGCGGCGACCGGGTTTCTTGATGCCGGCGGAAGCAATGCCGAGTTCAACCCCGGCTACGGGACGCAGGCTAGCGGGATCGGGGGCGGAGAGATTGACGGGCATGGTCGACTTTGCAAGTAGTGGATGACGGGATTGTAAGAGTGGGTGGAGGCAGTTTTGTGTCAGCTACCCAAGCGTTTCTTGTGCCGGTTCAGGCTGCCGGTGAGTTCGGAGATGATTTCGCCGGCGGCGTGGATGACCTGGTTGGGGGTGAAGCCGCAGTGGCGCATTTCGCGGTAAAAGCCGCGTGCCAGCATCTTGGCCACTTTGTCGGGGTCGTGTGCGGTGAGTGAAACGACGGTGCAGGCATCCGTGTTGCCTTCCAGCGTGAAGGCCATCTGAGCAAAGCGGGAATCGAGCAGTCGGTCCAGGCGTCCGATCTGGATCGCCCGGCCTACCAGCAGCGCGGCCAGTTCGGCGTTGGCCTGGTCGTTCTTGGAGAAATGGGTGCGGTCGATGGGCTGGCTGATATTCAGCACGCCGGCCGGGCGGCCGCCCAGCATGACCGGACAAGACATGAAGCCTCCGGCATCAATGTCATGCCGCGCCAGTTCCTTCCACGGCGATTGGGCGATATTGGCGATGCGTACGCTGACGCCACTGGCAAGCACTTCGCCGGCGATGCCCTGACCAGCGCTTTGCTCTTCCTTCCAGGCCTCTTCCGGCAGTTCGCCGTACAACGCGGCCAACTTCAGGCTCGGCCCCTTGTCGCCGGGCGCCACGTCGAGCAGCATCAGTGAAACCCTGCGCGCGGCCAGCAGGTCACCGACGATGCAGGTCAAGCCATACAGTTTGTCTTCGAACGGGCCATGAATCTCGTAGCCCGCAAGTTCCAACCACTTATGCTGACGAAGTTCGGAATTGAACATTGCACCCCCCAATTTTTATCTGCATGAGCCACACGGGCGATAAAACGAGCCAGGTATTCAGGATTGCACGATTTTCCGTGCCACGATTTTTCGTGCCAATTCTGCGCCGTTGCCAATGTAACTGGCCGGGGTCATCTCCAGCAGCTGTTGCTTGGCCGTGTCCGGAATTGCCAGATCGAGAATGAATGCGGCCAGCGTTTCGCGGTTGATGCCGGCCTGGCCACGGGTCAGCTTCTTCAGTTGTTCGTAGGGTTTTTCCAGGCCGTAGCGGCGCATCACGGTCTGGATCGGTTCGGCCAGCACTTCCCAGTTGTGGTCCAGGTCTTCCGCCAGGCGCGCCGGGTTGGCTTCCAGCTTGCCCAGGCCGCGCAGCAGGCTTTCATAACCGAGCAGGGTGTAACCCAGCGCCGTGCCCATGTTGCGCAGCACGGTGGAGTCGGTCAGGTCGCGCTGCCAGCGCGAGATCGGCAGTTTTTCCGAGAGATGGCGCAAGACGGCGTTGGCCAGTCCGAGATTGCCTTCCGAGTTCTCGAAGTCGATCGGGTTGACCTTGTGCGGCATGGTCGAGGAACCGACTTCGCCTTCCTTCACCTTCTGTTTGAAATAACCCAGCGAGATGTAACCCCAGACATCCCGGTCGAGGTCGATCAGGATGGTGTTGAGGCGGGCGAAGGCATCGTACAGCTCGGCCATGTAGTCGTGCGGCTCGATCTGAATGGTGTACGGGTTGAAACCCAGGCCTAAGCCGGTGACGAATTTCTCCGCGAAGGCGGCCCAGTCGAACTCCGGGTAGGCAGAAAGATGCGCGTTGTAGTTGCCCACCGCGCCGTTGATCTTGCCCAGCATTTCGACTCGCGCGATGCGTTGCGTGGCGCGCCGGACGCGGTACAGCACGTTGGCCATTTCCTTGCCCAGCGTGGTCGGCGAAGCAGGTTGGCCGTGCGTGCGGGCGAGCATTGGTAAATCAGCCAGCGTGACGGCGAGTTCTTCCAGCCGGATTTCCAGTTGCAGGATTGTCGGCAACATGACGTCACGCCGGGCGGCTTCCAACATCAGCGCGTGCGACAGGTTGTTGATGTCTTCCGAGGTGCAGGCGAAATGGATGAATTCGCTGACCCGCATCACTTCCGGGTTGCCCTCCAGCTTGTCTTTCAGGAAGTATTCAACCGCCTTGACGTCGTGATTGGTGATTTTTTCATGCGTCTTCACTGCCTCTGCATCGGCCAGAGAGAAGCCGCTGACGATGCCATCGAGCTGGCTCAAGGTGGCCGCGCTGAACGGAGGCACCTCGGCGATTGCCGGCTCGGCGGCGAGCGCTTTCAGCCATTCCACTTCAACCTGAACGCGATAGCGGATGAGACCGAATTCACTGAAAAAAGGCGCCAACCTGGCGGCGCTGCGGCGGTAACGGCCATCGAGCGGGCCAAGGGCGGTAAGGGTGTTGAGTTCCATGTCGCTTTTCCGATTCAAAGTTTCAGCTTGAGTGCTAGCGCGGCCTGATTGCGCGTGGTCTTCAGCAGACCAAGTAGTTGTGACGAAATCTGCAACGGCTGCATGTCTCGATCGGCATAGATCAGGCCAAGCGGCTTGTCCTTCACCATAATCGGCAGCAGCAGAAAGGAATGCGCATGCAGTGTGCGGTGATGCCATTCCGGAATTCGATTGCGAATGTTATCCGCGCTGGCATCAGAAATCATGATGTCCTGGCCGTTGGCGATGGCGGCATGGAATACGTCTGGCGAGAATGACAGCGGGATGCGGAACGCGCTGCGCATATGTGATGCGTTCTGGCCGAGGCCAACGCGGCCGATCAGGCTCTGGCTGGCGCGGTCGAGAACGCAGATCACGACATGGTCGAAGAGTTCGGTGCGGTAGAACAGTTCCGCCACCAGCTTGAAAATGTCCGCCAGGTGGTAATCCCCCAACATCATCTGAGTCATGTCCTGCATGCCCAACGCGAGCACGTTGGTCGGATCATTTTCCGCGTCGGCGGCCAGCGCATCCGCCGTCGTAACGGAATCAGCTTCCTCCTCCTCCTCGTCAGCGGGGCCGTCGAGCAGTTGTTTCATTAACGCGCTCTTGCTGATGTCGACATTCAGGATTGCGGTTTCGCTTTTGACCGTATGCGCCGCCTTGTGCGCCGTTTCAAACAGGCTTT
>CAZUSF010000248.1:0-4076 GCA_964623355.1 uncultured Thiobacillus sp.
CGGTCTTGATCAGATTCTGGCTGGCCTGCAAGGTTTGCTCGGCCTGCTTGCGCGCACTGATATCGCGCTGCACTCCGACAAACTGGATCAATGTCCCGGCGCTGTCGAATACCGGTGTGATCGACAGGTCATTCCAGAACGCTGTGCCGTCCTTGCGGTAATTCAGGATTTCGCCATGGAAGGGCTCGCCGGCATTCAGCCTCTGGTTTATCAGCGCCTTGGTTTCCGGATTGGTAGCGGCGCCTTGCAGCAGACTGCAACTGCGCCCGATGAACTCGCTGGCGGCATAGCCGGTAATACGCTCGAAAGCTTCACTGGCGTAAGTGGCCAGCCGATCCGGACCCGAGATCAGAACGCCCTGGGAAATTGCCGCAAGCGCGTTGTCGCGTATCCGCAGCGTTTCCACGCTGGCCTGAAGATCCGCATGGATTTGTTTCTGTTCGGTGATGCCGCGGAACATGCTGCTGCTGCGCGCTTCGCCGTTCGAGTCTTGGAAGATGGTCGAGACTACTTCCACCGGAAACAGGCTGCCATCCTTGCGTCGGCAACGCAATTCACCACGAAAACTGCCGTTGCGCGCACGTTCTTCCAGTGCGGCGCCAAGGCGTGGATCGCTGACATCCATCACGCCGGCCCGGCCAAGCGCCCGCATTTCCTCCAACGTGTAACCAAACATTCGCAGCGATTCAGCGTTGGCGGATTCAATGCGGCCATCGGGCCAGGCAAAAAATGCAGCTTCACTGCTGGTCTCGAACACTAGCCGGAAGCGTTCCTGCGCCTCATTTCGCGTCGTTTCCGCGCTGCGAATGGCGCGCACCATGCTGTCGATGGAGTCTGCCAGTTGGCCGACTTCATCGACGCCGCTCTTCGGGATCGGCAGCGTAAGGTCATTCGTTTCGGCGATTGCCTGGGCGCGGTTGCGCAGCGCCAACAGCGGATCGATGAGTGTTCTGGAACGTCGCCTGGCCCAGTAGATCACAGCCAGGATCAAGGCCAACGCGGCAATGAAGTAGCCCGCCAGCAGTGTCCACAGTTTGTCGCGCAGCGTCTGCGGGTAAGGCTTCAGCACCAACTCCAGGCTGCCCAGGGCGGTGTTGGCGGCATCCATCGAGAGTGGCACCAGCAGCGGCGCCGGCTCCAGACTCAGCCAGCTTGCCGCTTCGCTTGTGCTGGCTTCGTTCGCCCGCGCCGGGTGCGGGCGCAGCGAAAGCGATGCCAACCCGAGTCGCTCCGGCAGCGGGAGCAGGAGCTGGTCGAGATCAAGTTGTCCGACGGCAACACCTTCTATGGTGCCGGTGTAAACGAAGGTGACGCCCTCGAAGATCGTCCACAGGCGGCGGCCATCCGGGGTTTTGATCAGCACCTGGCGGGTCTTGCCATCCGCCAGCACCTGGCCAAATTCTGCTGTGTTGGCGTGGCAGTTGGCCAAATCACGCGTGCCGGCCAACGGCATGCCGTTGATATCGCACAGCACCAGTCCGTTGGCTGCCGGCACGGGAAAGGAATAACCCAGCAAGAATGGCCGCGCATGGGCGGCTCGATCGCCGGAATCGAGCACTGCCGTGGTGAACATGGCGCTGCGGGCAAGTTCCGACAACGCCCGTGCCATGACCTGGATCGGGTCGGCCACGCTCTCTGCGGCGACCTGACCTTTGTGGAGCAATTCAGCGCGCACCGCCTGACGTTCGGTCCAATACAGCACGGCGATGGAAGTCGAGGCAATCAAGACGACCGAAATCAGCGCCAGGCTTGCCGCGCTAAGCATGAACGAATGTCCGAGGCTGCGCTGTTGCCAGTCTCGAAGAGGGGTGAGCAGGTCCAATCTGATCCCCTTAGCGTTTGCCGACCGGCAAAGGCTCGATGGCGCCATCGGCGGCGAAACGGGCCAGGAAAACATTCTCTTCGCCCAGTGCATCATGTCGTGCAGGCGTGAATGGTCTGGCGAAATGCCGCGTCACGCCGGGGTACGGGCCAAGCTGCTCAAGGGCTGAACGGATCGCTGCACGGTCGGTGTTGCCGGCTTTGTCGATGGCGCGCGTCAGCAGATGGACCATGTCATAGGCATGCGCCACGCCGACTGGCGACACCACTTTGCGCGGGTCGTCGTTGCCGGTCACCTGCTTCAAGCCCTTCAGCACGCGTTTGGCGACGGGGTCGCGTTTGCCAATGAAGGAATAGGTCTGCACGACAACGACATCGACCTTTTTCAGCGCTACTTGCGTGAGTTCGTAGAAGCGACCAGCGGTAATGCCCCAGTGGGCAATCACCGGTAGTCGCTGAGCTTGCGGCAAGGCGGCCAACTGGTTGACGAACACCACGCCTTCCTGTTCGTTGGCAACCAGAATGATGGCCTGCGCGCCAGCCGCCAGCAGGTTGCGATACTGCACATCGAGTCGTTTGTCGCCGAAGTTGAACCATTCGTAGGCAACCAGTTTCTGGCCCGGGTGCCGCCCGACATGGCGCTGTGCCGCAAGCAGGTTGCTGCGTCCCCATGCCGAATTCGGCAGCAGCAGCGCCACGTCATGCAGGCTGCGGCTGGCGGCATGTTGCATCATTTTCTGCATTGCCCAGGTATCGCGCAGTGAAAGGCGAAACACGTAGTCCGGCGAAAAATCATGCTCGGTAATGGGATCTGCGGCGGCCCATGGATTGAGGAATGGGATTTTCAAACGGTGAATTTCCGGCAACAGCTCGATCACCGTCGGGCTGTATTTGCCGCCCATGACGGCCACTACCTCCGGGTCCGCCGCCAGTTCGCGCAGATGATTGATGGCGCGGGCGGGCACCCCCCGGTTGTCGCGCTGAATGATTTCCAGCTTCTTGCCCAGCACGCCACCCGCCGCGTTGATTTCGTTCACGGCGACCTGCGCCCCGTGCAGGATCGCTTGCGCCGACGTGCTGCCGGGTATGCCGAACTCGGCATCGATTGCAATCTTGATGGCGTCAGCCCGGGCAGGCTGGGCAAGGAGTAGACAGACAACAAGCAGGAAACGACGCATGGTCATGCTCGGCTTTCAATGACATCCGGGGATGGGGTTGTTGCATGGCGCTGGCGTCTGTCGTTCGACAATCGAATGACTGGCTCCAGCGCCGATTCTGCCCTTTTCAGCGCCGCTGTTCGAGCCTTGCCCGTAACTGCTCAAAAAGTCACGGCAAGCTTCTCGGTGCGGTAGCCAGCAGGGCGTAGGTTGGGTTAGCCGACGTCCTTTTGTCGGCGTAACCCAACATGGCCGCGGTGAAGTCGGGTTACGGCGCAAAAAGACGCACCTAACCCGACCTACAAGTCCTGCCCTTTTCAGCGCCGCTGTTCGAGCCTTGCCCCGTCCTGATCAGCCAGCCAGATAGCGCTTGTCGTCGAAGGTGGAAACCCATTCCGGTTTGTAGATCACCATCATCGTGATCAGCATGCCGGTGATGAAGGCTTCGCTGAACGCGATCAGGAAGAAGTAGGGCAGATATTCTTCCAGCAGATAGTTCAACGTGTAGCTGCCGGCCAGCGCGACAAACCCGGTCGACACCAGGCCAACCGCAACCGCGGCCAATGCGGCGCCGAAGAAGGCGTTGATGAAGATGTAGATGAACAGATGATTCGGCAATTTGCGATCGGCCAGGCTGAAGATGGCCCACGACACGCCCACCGGCACGGCGCCCATAATCAGCCAGTTGACCGCGAATGCCAGGTATTCGCCATACCAGATTGAAATCGCGGCGGTGAGCAAGGCCAACGAAAATAGCGCGAATAGGGGACGAAACATCAAGGTCAGCGCAGTTGCGCCGATAAGGTGGAAATTCAACCCCGGTTTGATGCCGGTTTTGATCAGCCAGAGTCCGAGCACGCAGACCGTAGCGGCAAGGAAGATGTTCAGATTGGTCGAGTCGCTCAGCATCCGCCAGCTTGCTTTGCGCGCGATCAGCGCACCGAGTAAGGCGACCAGGAGCCAAAGGCCCCATAGCCAGTGGGAAGGAAAGTTGCTGGCGACCAGGTTCATGTCGTTGCGTCCGAAGCGAAGTAGAGCGTAATGAGAGTAATGAGAGGGGCAGATGAATGCGGCCGATTCTATTAGAAAGTGCTGATG
>CAZUSF010000249.1:0-4067 GCA_964623355.1 uncultured Thiobacillus sp.
GGCGACGCCCTGCAAAGTCTGGCCTTCGAACTCATGGCCAGCCCCGAGGCCTGCGCCGATGCGGCGACCCAGGTTGCCATGCTGGCTTTGCTGGCCAAAGCCTCCGGTTCGCGCGGCATGGCTGGCGGCCAGGCGGTTGATCTGGCGGCCACCGGCAAGACGTTGGAACTGGCGGAACTCGAATTCATGCATATCCACAAGACCGGCGCCCTGATCCAGGCTGCCGTGCTGCTCGGTGGCATGAGCGGCGGTACGTTGGCTGCTGAGGCACGTACCGGCCTGGAGCGTTACGCGCACTGCGTCGGCCTGGCGTTTCAGGTGATGGATGATGTGCTGGATGCGGAAACCGACACCGCCACGCTGGGAAAAACCGCCGGCAAAGATGCTGCCCAGGGCAAAGCGACCTATCTCACCTTGATGAATGCAAAAGAAGCCCGCATCTATGCACGTGAACTGATCGATGACGCGCTGGCAGCCATTTCCATTTTCGGTCCGGCTGGACAACGTCTGACCGATATCGCCCGCTTCATCATTGAACGCCGTTACTGAGCGTTAGTCGGAACGTCACAACTGAACGCCACTCGGATCGCGCCCCATGTCTCTGCTGGAATCCATCGCCTCCCCCGCCGACCTGAAGCAACTGGATCGGGCCGCGCTGAAAGAACTCAGCGCCGAATTGCGCACCTTCATCATTGACAGCGTCTCGCGCACCGGCGGCCATCTTGCGTCCAACCTGGGCGTGGTTGAACTCAGCGTCGCGCTGCACAGCGTGTTCGACACCCCGTCGGATCGCATCGTCTGGGATGTCGGCCATCAGACCTACGCCCACAAGATCCTCACCGGCCGCCGTGAACGTATGCACACGTTGCGCCAGACCGATGGCCTGTCCGGCTTCACCAAGCGGGAAGAAAGTGAATACGACGCCTTCGTCGCCGGCCACTCCAGCACCTCGATTTCCGCCGCCCTCGGCATGGCGGTCGCCGCCAAGCTGAAAGGCGAAGAACGCCGCGTGGTCGCGGTGATCGGGGATGGCGCGATGACCGCCGGGATGGCGTTCGAGGCGCTGAACAACGCCGGCGCGATGGATGCCAACTTGCTGGTCATCCTGAACGACAACGACATGTCGATTTCGGCCAATGTCGGCGCCCTTAACAGTTACCTGACCAAGCTGCTTTCCGGCCGTTTCTACAACAACTTGCGCTCGCACGGGGAACGCTTACTGTCCAATCTGCCGCCGATCCATGAGCTGGCCAAGCGGGCGGAAGAACACATCAAAGGCATGGTCACGCCCGGCACGCTGTTCGAGGAGTTCGGCTTCAACTACCTCGGCCCGATCGATGGTCATGATCTGGATGCGCTGATCCCGACACTGCTCAATATTCGCCAGCTGAAAGGTCCGCAGTTCCTGCATATCGTGACCCAGAAGGGTAAAGGCTACGACCTCGCGGAAGCCAATCCCTGCCTGTATCACGGCGTCAGCAAATTCGAAGTCGAACAAGGCGTCAAGGCCAAGGTGTCGCCGCGCCCCACCTACACCGAAGTCTTCGGCCGCTGGCTGAACGATATGGCCGAAGCTGATACACGCCTGGTCGGCATCACGCCGGCGATGTGCGAAGGCTCCGGCCTGAACGAATTCACCGAGCGCTTCCCGACGCGTTATTTCGATGTCGGCATCGCCGAGCAGCACGCATTGACCTTCGCCGCCGGGCTCGCCTGTGAAGGCTGCAAGCCGGTGGTGGCGATCTACTCGACCTTCCTGCAACGCGCCTACGATCAACTGATCCATGACGTTGCCTTGCAGAACCTGCCGGTCATGCTGGCCATCGACCGCGCCGGTCTGGTCGGCGCCGATGGCCCGACGCATGCCGGCGCTTTCGATATTTCGTTCCTGCGCTGCATTCCGAACATGCTGATCGCCACACCGTCGAACGAAAACGAATGTCGCCAGTTGCTCACCACCGCATTCCAATTCGATGGCCCGAGCGCGGTGCGTTATCCGCGCGGCACCGGACCGGGCGCTGAAATATCGCTGACGCTGGACACGTTGCCGATCGGCAAAGGCATCCTGCGTCGCCAGGGCAACAAGGTGGCAATCCTGGCTTTCGGCAGCGTCGTCACCGCCGCGCTGCAGGTGGCGGAAAGCCTGGACGCGACGCTGGCCGACATGCGCTTCGTCAAGCCGATCGATCGCGACCTGATTCAGTCGCTGGCGCAAAGCCATGACTACCTGGTCACGCTGGAAGAAAACGTGGTCATGGGCGGCGCCGGTTCAGCGGTTGCCGAAGTGCTGGCGGAACTCAAGCTGCAAAAGCCGACTCTGCATTTGGGCCTGCCCGACCGCTTTGTCGAGCATGGCGACCCCGCGGTATTGCTGGCGCGCTGTGGTCTCGATGCGGATGGCATCCTGGCCAGCCTGAAAAAATTCTTACCCGAGTAATTTACTCAAGCATTAGCGACAGCTTATACTGCGGTCTACCAAGCCAATAGGAATTTCGCCATGAGCACCTGCGAAGCAGTCTGTGAGACCACCGCCCCCTGTCCCGTCAACCAGGCGAAAGATCAACCCATCGCCGACGTCCAGAACTACGCCGATTCGCGCAATATCGCGATCGACAAGGTCGGTATCAAAGCCATTCGGCATCCGGTCAAGGTGCTCGACAAAACCGGCGGCGCACAGCACACCATCGCCACCTTCGGCATGTACGTCTATCTGCCACACCATTTCAAAGGGACGCACATGTCCCGTTTCATCGAAATCCTCAACGGCAACGAACGTGAGTTTTCGGTCGAATCATTCGAGCAAACCCTGCGTCAGATGGTGGTCAAGCTGGAAGCAGAGTCCGGCCATGTCGAAATGAATTTCCCGTATTTCGTCAACAAGAAGGCGCCGGTTTCCGGGGTTCAAAGTCTGATGGACTACGACGTGACATTCATCGGTGAAATCAAGAATGGCGAGTATCTGCAAACCATGAAAGTGCTGGTGCCATGTACCAGCCTGTGTCCCTGTTCGAAGCAGATTTCGCAGTACGGCGCGCACAACCAGCGCTCCCACGTCACCATCACCGCGCGCACCAATACCTTCGTCTGGATCGAAGACATCATCAAGATCGCGGAAGAAAACGCTTCCAGCCAGCTATATGGCTTGCTGAAGCGGCCGGACGAGAAATTCGTCACCGAAAAGGCCTACGAGAACCCCAAGTTTGTCGAAGACCTGGTGCGTGATGTGGCCGCCACGCTGAACAAGGATCAGCGCATCGATGCCTATGTGGTGGAAGCCGAAAACTTCGAATCCATCCACAACCATTCCGCCTACGCGCTGATCGAGCGCGACAAGACGACAGTCTGATCGACGAGGTTTTCGCCGCGTCTCCGGGATCAGCCTCCCCGGCCACGCGGCGGGTTTTCGGTAAACCAGCCGAAATTCAATAACGCTGACTCAGCGTCAGACGATCTCCTTCGTTTTTCATATTCGTCCGCTTCAGGAAGCTCATACCCAACAGCGGCATTCTCAACTGCGCATCGTCCAGCACGATCGCCTCAACCATGTTCAAGCTGACGTTGCCGACACGAATCGTATTCAGCAGCACCTTGCTTGCACGCACATTTCCGTTCGCGGTCGAGACGACTACCTTTTTCGCGTTATCCAGCACTACACCGGCGCTGGTCGCAATGCTGCGCGGCAGGGCTACGGCACTAGCGCCGGTATCCACCAGAAAACGCACCGGATGGCTGTTGACCATGCCATTTGCCAGGAAGTGGCCGTGCCCATCGGCGGTAATCACGGCTTCCGCCAGCGTTTCCGAAACACTACCCGGCTGGCTGCCAAAGCCGACCTCCAGAGTGTGGCGTTTACCATCTTGTTCGATTACCACCTGCTGGCCGCGCACGGCCAGCAGACGCACGCCCTGCACGCTGTCGCCCACCGCCATGACCCTGGCCGGGCTGTTGCCAATGGCGATCAGGGCTTTTTCGCCGAACACGCCATTGACTGAAACGCTGCTCGCGGCGGCCCCCCAAGGACTGTAAACAAGCAGGCATAATGCCAGCAACATCGCCAAAGCTTGCGC
>CAZUSF010000250.1:0-4065 GCA_964623355.1 uncultured Thiobacillus sp.
CTGAAGCAGGCATTCGACAATCGCCAGGTGACCAGCCAGCCGCTGCTGATTCCGGTGGTGTTCGCCGCCACGGCGCTGGAAATGAGCGCCGCCGAAGAGGGCCGCGAAGCGCTCGCCGGCATGGGTTTCGAAATCGCCGCCGTGTCGCCGACGCATCTGGCCGTACGCGCGTTGCCGAGCATGCTGAAGGATGCCGAGGCGGAAACCCTGGCGCGCGAAGTGTTGAAAGACATGCGCGAATTCGGCATAAGCGAAGCCATGACAGCACAGCGCAACCAGCTTCTGGCGACGCTGGCCTGTCATGGCGCCGTTCGCGCCAACCGCCGCCTGACGTTGCCGGAAATGAACGCGCTGCTGCGCGACATGGAAGCGACCGAACGCGCCGATCAATGCAATCATGGCAGGCCGACCTGGTTTCAGCTCAGCCTGGCCGATCTGGACAAGCTCTTCATGCGAGGCAAGTAAATGAGTCAAAAACCCTTCCCCATTCCCGTTGTCCCCGCGGTTGAACAGGAGACACCGGAAGACCTGGCCACTTCCGCCTGCGCCAGTGGCGAACCCTATGCGCTGATGGTGCTGGGGGATTCGATGTTGCCGGAATTCGAAGAAGGCGAAATCATCGTCATCGAGCCGGAAGGCGTCGCCCGGCACGAATCCTACGTGATCGCCTTCGTCAACGAGGAATACATTTTCCGCCAGTTGATCCAGCACCCGGAAGGCTGGATGCTGAAACCGCTGAACGCGGTTTATCCCAACATCCCGATCGATGCGCTCGATGTGGTCAAGGGTGTCATCATCCTGAAGAAAAAGCCGGGCAAGCGCTCGGAGCAGAAGGCTTACACCTGAGTTGAGGTTGTAGCCGTAGGTTGGGCAAAGCGAAGCGTGCCCAACATTCCCCGCTCCGATGTTGGGCACGCTTCGCTTTGCCCAACCTACACAATCTAACGACACGCCATGCCACGCGAACAAGCCGCCTTCAAGATCAAGAACGCCAACCTGCCGGTGCTGATTCTGCACCTGAAAACGCCAGACATGGCTCAGGTCAAGGCGCAGCTGGAAACCCGCCTGAAGCAGATGCCGGATTTCTTCGCCCACGTACCGGTCGTGCTCGGCCTGGCCGACCTGGCCGAAGCCGATGCGGCTCTGGATTTCCCTGATCTGCTCGATTTCATGCGTAGCCACCGCATGCAGGCGGCGGGTGTTCAAGGCGGTTCCGGCGCACAACAAGTTGCAGCAGCAAAAGCCGGGCTGGGCGTGATTCCGGAAATTCCGGCACGACCAACGTCAGCGGTAGAAGCTGAAGCTGAACCGGAACCCGCCCCGATCGAACCGGAACCTGGCCCGGCGCAACCGGATCTGCCCGGACTCGAAGCAGAAACCAAGATCGAAGCTGAACCGGCATTAGCACCCTCTTTGCCACCCGTGTTGCCGGAAACACGCCCGACGCTGATCATCGACAAACCCGTGCGCACCGGCCAACGGATTCATGCCGAAGGCGCCAATCTTGTCGTGCTGGCCATCGTCAACGCCGGCGCCGAATTGATTGCCGATGGCGACATCCACATCTACGCCCCGTTGCGCGGTCGCGCGCTGGCCGGCGCACGTGGCAACACGGCGGCGCGGATATACGTGCAGAGCATGGAAGCCGAACTGGTCGCCATCGCCGGCTATTTCCAGGTCTTCGACGAAGGCATTCCGGATGAAATTCGCGGCAAATTCAGCCAAGTTTATCTGGACGGAGAAAAGGTGGTCATCAAGCCGATGAGCAGTAAACGCTAAGTACCCGACACCAAGCCAGAAAATCCATCCCAGCTTTACTTTACTGCATCAAAATTATCATTTAACTCTCCCGCAACACGGACATCGGCGTTGCAGCCAGAATTCGATCCAGCCGCAACACCCCGACCGTGCCGTTCAAGTCCTGATAAGTCAGCCACTCGGCTTGATCTCGCGTCGTGACATCGGTCGGAAGCACGGTTGAATGCCGTGCTTCGCCCGCCTCATCCAGCCATCTCAGGTCCAGCTTCTGGCGCCGCAACACCGCGAACTCCAGCCTCTCATGTTCGATGCAAGGAATCGGGACGTAATCTGACCTATGCGTCGACATCAGCGAAGGTGTGTCGTGCCCTGCGCCCAGGGGCGCAGCATTTCACCCGCCGCCGAACCGATACGACGAGCGAGTCGATCCGCCAAGCCTTCCTGTGGTGTGTAATCGACGATGTCCTCAACTTTGATCACTTCGCGCACCACCGTATCGACACTGCCCAACGCATCGGCCAGACCAAGTTCGATGCTGCGCGCGCCGCTCCAGACCAGGCCGCTGAACATCTCCGGCGTTTCTTTCAGGCGATTGCCGCGCCCTTGTCGCACCATCTGAATGAATTGCTGGTGGATTTCTTCAAGCATCAGCTTGGCATGCATTTGTTGGTCAGCTTGCATGGGCGAAAACGGGTCCAGGAAACCCTTGTTCTCGCCCGCCGTCAGTAAACGCCGTTCGACCCCGAGTTTCTTCATGCTTTCAGTAAAGCCGAAGCCATCCATCAGGACACCGATTGAACCGACCAACGAGGCTTTGTCGACGAAGATTTTGTCGCCGGCCGCCGCGATGTAATAGCCGCCGGAAGCACAGATATCGTCCACCACGACATACAACGGTGTTTTGCTATGGATGCTGCGCAGGCGCTTGATTTCGTCGAAAACCTGACCAGCCTGCACCGGACTGCCACCCGGGCTGTTGATGCGCAACACCACCGCTTTGGTGTTTTTGTCGTCAAAGGCGGAATTCAGTGCGCCAATCAAGGTATCGGCAGTGACACCGTCACTGCCGCCAATTTGGCCATTCAGATCGATCAGCGCGGTATGCGGTTTGGTGGAAACAAACTCGCCATCGAAATGGCCAAGCAGCATAAAAAACACCAAAAACAGCCATGTCACGCCGAGGATTTTGAAAAACACGCCCCAACGTCGGCTTCGGCGTTGTTCATTCAGATGTTCCAGCAGCAGGCGTTCGAGGACGCTGCGTTCACTCATCGAACTGGATTCGTTGTTTTTGTCGTTGTTTTTTTCATTGTTATCGTCTGACATTCAGTTTTCCTCGCAATAAACATTGCCGTCGCGTTCAAACACCAGCCAGGGCTTCAGACCACGCCGCTCGCAGCGACCACCAAGACAGGCGCCGGTGACGGGATCATAGAGTGCGCCATGGGTGGTGCAAATCAAATATTGCTGGCTGTAATCAAAGAACTCGCCGTGCTGCCAATCGAGTTCAACCGGAATATGGCCACAGCGGTTGAGATAGCCATACACCTGTCCCCGCCAGCGAATTGCGAATGCCGGCGCCAGCGTGCTGAATCCCTTTTCGATGACTTCAAATCGCACACCCGGACCGCCATCGAGCAGGTCCGAACTGGCGCAGATCAGCCGTTCTCGCGCAGCCATGCGGCGAGATCAGCAAAGTTCAAACAAACCGCCAGAGGATCATATTCGGCCAGGCTCTCAGCCGGATGCGCACCGAAGCCGGCAGCCAGCGAAGCGATGCCGGCGTTGCGTGCCATGGCCAGGTCATGGCTGGTATCGCCAATCATCAGCGCGCGTTCGGGTTCAATCATCAACTCATCCAGCAACTGTTCGATCATCGCAGGATGCGGCTTGGAAAAAGTCTCGTCGGCCGTACGCGAGGCATGGAAATACGGCGCCAGGCCGGAATGCTCGAAGGCCCGATCCAGCCCGCGCCGCGCCTTGCCAGTGGCAACCGCCAGCAAATGGCCACCAACATGCAGTTCTTCGATTAATTCGCGTGCCCCGTCAAACAGCGGAATTTCCGCATCCTGGCTCAAAAAATGGCGTCGATAGTGGTTCGCCAATGCAGGGTGCGCGGCCTCCGGCAATTCAGGAAACAACATTTCCAACGCCTCACGCAAACCCAGACCAATGACATGGCTGGCCGCCTCGCGCGAAGGCGCAGGCAACTGCATATCGCGGCTGGCAGCCTGGATACAGGCAGCAATAACCCCCGCCGAATCCATCAGAGTGCCATCCCAATCAAAGATCAGAAGATCGAAACGA
>CAZUSF010000251.1:0-4050 GCA_964623355.1 uncultured Thiobacillus sp.
TTCCTAAGCCGGGTGAGCCGGAACCAAACAGGTAACCCGGATGCAGCGTATGCGGAATCCGGGAACGCACCACAAGACTCCCCGGATTCCGCTGTGCTGCATCCGGGCTACAAATCTGTTCACAAAATGTAAAGACTTGAGTCATGAGTGACTAAGCCGACTTGCGCGTGCTGACAAAGTGCTTGAGCAGCATCCGCACCAGATCTTGCGGGTCATAGGGCTTGATCAGGATGTCATTCATGCCGACGGCAAAGCAGCGCCGGTGGTCTTCTTCAACGGCGTTTGCGGTCACCGCGATGATCGGCACGGTATTGCCGTTGTCGAGTCGACGAATGCGCCAGGCTGCTTCCAGCCCATCCATCTCGGGCATCTGCATATCCATCAGCACCAGCGCATAGCCGCCGTTGCGAAAGCGATCCAGCGCATGAATGCCGTTGCTGGCGATGTCGACCCGCATACCTAGATTGAGCAGAAGGTCCTGCGCAATTTCCTGGGTGATCGGCTCATCCTCGGCCAGCAGGATGGCGCTGCCGCCAAAGTCGCGGCGCAGGATGTGCTCCGCATCTGCCTCTGTTTCAGGCGCGACTTCCGTTGGTGGGGTGAGACTTTCTGTCTGCCCAGAGCGGGCCAGACGCGCGGTAAACCAGAAGGTGCTGCCCAAACCTGGCCTGCTATTGCCCCCGGCTTTACCTCCCATAAGATGGGCCAATTTTTGGGTGATCGACAAGCCCAGTCCGCTGCCACCGTGCTTGCGGGTGATCGAGTTGTCCGCCTGGGTAAACGGTTGGAACAACCGATCCATGGCAACCGGAGCAATGCCGATGCCGGTATCGCTTACTTCAAAATGAACATGAAGGCTGTTTGCATCCAGCGACAGCTTGCGTGTTCGCAGGGTGACAGAACCGTGGTCGGTAAACTTGATCGCGTTCGCGGCATAGTTGAGCAGTGCCTGTTGCAACCGTGTCGGGTCGCCGAGCAGATCGTGCGGCATCATCTCGGTGTCCGTGACCAGGCGCAAATGTTTTGCAGCGGCCGGTTCAGTCAACATGGAGATGACATTCGTGACGATGCTGTCGATATCTATCGGCGTACTTTCGAGTTCGAGCTTGCCGGCTTCGACCTTCGACAGATCGAGGATGTTGTTGATGATGCCGAGCAGATGCTTGCCAGAGGCTTCCAGCGTATCCACCAGACTGTGCAGTTGCGGATCTTCCACGCGCCGCCGCAGCATCTGGGCTGAGCCCAGGATGCCATTCATCGGGGTGCGGATTTCGTGGCTCATGTTGGCCAGAAATTCGCTTTTGGCGCGACTGGCGCGGTTGGCGTCATCGCGCGCCGCGGATAATTCCCGCGTACGTTCCGCCACCAGATCTTCAAGATGGCGACGATGCCGATCGAGTTCATGCGCGTCACGCTTGCGCGCGGTGATGTCCTCCTTGATGGCCAGGTAATGCGTGACCTTGCCGCCATCCTGGCGAATCGGTGTCATGCGTTCCCACTCGAAGTAGATCTCGCCGTTCTTGCGGCGGTTGATCAGTTCGCCTTGCCATGGTTGTCCGGCTTTGAGCGTGGTCCAGAGTGATCGGTATGTCGCAACCGATGTCAGCCCGGATTTCAGCAGGCGGGAATTTTGACCGATCAATTCGGTGCGGCTGTAACCACTGCTACTGCACAGGTTTGAATTGACGTATTCGATGCGGCCATCAAGATCGGTGATCATGATGCTCACCGGGCTTTCTTCGATCGCCAGCGAGAGTTTTCGGATTTCCGCCTCCGCCTGCATGCGCGCAGTGATGTCGCGATTGACGCCACGGCGGCCCTGATAACGACCCTCCTGATCAAACACCGGCGTGCATTGATGTTCCAGCCAGACCAGATTGCCGTGCGGATCAAGCAGCCGCAATGTCAGGTTTGCATGCGCAGCATGATTGCCCCCTGCATCATCGACATGGTGCCGCCAGGCGGCATGGTCATCCGGATGCAGCAGGCTGCAGAACAGTTCCGGATCATTCAGAAAGGCTTCTGGCGGATGACCGCAGATCGCCTCGCAAGCCGGCGAGACATAAAGAAAATGACCATCCGCGCCGAGCCAGTAATCCCAGTCCGGCGAGTAGTCGGCGAGGATGCGGTAGCGCGCTTCGCTTGTCAGCGAGGTGGCAATGTCCGTGGCAATGTCAGGCTGGTAGTCTTGATTGCAGGCTTGAGCCTGAATGCAAGTCTCGATCTGGATATGGCTGATGCGCGAGTGGATGCCCGAGTCGATGCCGCTGCTGCAGTTTCTTGAAGCCATGTGCGAACCCTGATTTGCCATGAATTATTCAGGCTCAGAGTAACCATTCAGGCGGCAGAGAAAAATACCGGGGGCGGAACGGATGAATACCGGATAACCGGTAGCATGAATCGCTTGTTCAGGCTGAAGCTGTGAGAGTCCGGGGCAAGAAACGATGCCTTGCGAATGCCTGCTTGAGCATGCCTACTGCTGTCAGGCACAAATGGCACTTACTTAAGCCAAAGACCACCGTCATTCCCGCGAAGGCGGGAATCCAGGCGGGGTAAAAACCACTGGATTCCCGCATTCGCGGGAATGACGAGTGCGTTTGTTTCAGTCGTTTTCGCTTAAGTAAGCGCCATTCCTGTCAGGCACTACTTATTCAGGAATGCCGGTTTTACTCGGTCGTTGCATGGCGCCCCAACGTTCAGATGTCGATCAACCCGTGGTTGATCGCGTAGCGGGTCAGTTCGACGGCGCTATGCAGGTCGAGCTTGCGCATGATGTTGCGTCGGTGTACTTCGACCGTGGCAGGCGCAATGGCCAGATGTGCCGCGATCTCGCTGGAACTGAGTCCGTCCGCCACCAGGCGGAGTACCTGGAGTTCCCTGGCACCGAGCTTTGGCATGGCTTTCTCGCCGGAAACTGCATTCAGGGTGCGCGCCAGGGCATCGGTGGCGCTTGGGCACCAATAGGTGCGGTTCAGGGTCACCGCCTCGATGGCGCGCAACAACTCCATGCCGCCTTCCGACTTGGAGACGTAAGCCGAAGCGCCGGCCTGCATCATGTCGGTGACATAGATGTGATCGGCATGCGTCGACAAGGCAATCACCTTCACCCCAGGCAAGGCGGCGACCAGTTGCCGGGTCGCTTCGACGCCGTTCATGCCGGGCATGCCGATGTCCATGCAGACGATATCCGGCAGCGTTGCTTGTGCGACCGGGACGACATCGAGTCCGTTCTGGGCGACGCCGACAACTTCCAGGTCGGGCACCTTCTCCAGCAGACTGCGCAAGGCTTCCAGGAACATCTGATGGTCATCGACCAGCATTACGCGTCTCATGCTTCCTCCATTCTGGGGGCTAACTCGACATGAATACGGGTGCCGCCACCCGGCTTTGAGTCCAGGTTAAACGAGCCGCCGGTAAATTCCGCCATCTCGCGCATATTGATGATGCCCAGGCCTTGCGCCGCATGCAGTTTGCCTGGATCGAACCCCCGACCATCATCCACGACATTCAGGCATAGCGGCTGGCTCTCCAGGCAAAGCTGGACCTGGACATTGCGTGCCTGGGCATGCTTGGCGATGTTGGTCAGCGCTTCCTGGGCAATGCGAAACAGGGTCGATTCGATGTGATCTGGCAGCTTCATCCCGGCACCCTTGCAATCCAGCTCCACCTTGATGCCGGTGCGGCGGGCAAACTGATTGGCATACGACTCGATGGCAGGGATCAGTCCGGCGTAATCCAGCGCCGGCGGTCGCAGTTCGGCGCAGATTTCGCGGATGCTTGACTGGGTGTCCTGCACCAAGGCGCGGTTATCGCTCATGCGCGCGCCGATCTCCTGCCAATCGCGCGAGTTCAGTGCAATTTCCGCTACATCCAGATTGATGCCCAGCGCAGCCAGATTGGCACTGGTGCGGTTGTGCAATTCATTAGCCAATTGCCGACGTGCTTCTTCCTGTGCCCCGAGCAGGCGCAATGACATACCCTTGAGGCGCTGCGCCGCCTCGATCCGGTGAGTGATGTCACTGAAAGAAACGCGCAGCGTCGTCCCGCCAG
>CAZUSF010000252.1:0-4041 GCA_964623355.1 uncultured Thiobacillus sp.
GCGGGAATGACGAGTGCGTTTGTTTCAGTCGTTTTCGCTTAAGTAAGTGCCATTCGAATCAGACAAGCCATATGCATGATCCGGCAGCAAGAATGCCGTACAAGCCCTGTGAGAGGAATAATGACTGAGAATGAAAGGACGCTTGTCGCTACTCCGTTGTCCTGCAATCATCCGAACACCCCGCAGCCCGACTATGACCCCCAAACAACTCCAACACCTGGATCAGCACCTGAAGACCTGGCGCGAAACGCACCCGGACGCGGCCAGCCTGCGCGCGGCGTATCGCCAGCGGGTGCTGGACTTCACGCTGAACTCGATGGCGCTGGAACAGGAGCCGGTGGAACGAGCGCGTCTGGAGACCCTGCTCAAACCATCGGCGACTCAACCCGGCCGCTAGACGCCACCCGCGAACTGGCCACCGCCGCCGGTTCGCTGACCTACACGCAAGTCTCCGAAAGCCTGGCGGTGAATATCGTGCATTGCCTGGATGACTTGCTCGATGCCAATCCGGAAGAAATCGCCTTCACACCGGACTTGATACGCGACCTGCATCGTCGTCTGGCCGGCGAGTTATTCCCGGAATGGGGCGGACGTTTTCGCATGTCAGACGTTCAGGTGGGGACACACCTGCCGCCGCCAGCCCACGCGGTAGCCGTCGAAATCAACAATTTATGTCTCGATTTGCAAGAGCGCATGCGCCATCTGGGTAGTGCGGAATCAATCGCCGAACTGCTGGCCTGGGTGGATTGGCGCTTTCAGTGGATACACCCGTTCAAGGATTTCAATGGCCGCGTCGGTCGCATCGTACTGGTGGCGCTGGCCTACAGACTGGGTCTGCCGCCTATAGACCCGGCGGCGGATGCGGACAAGACCGCCTATTTCGTGGCCTTGCGCGCCGCCGATAGCGGCGACCTGGCTCCGCTTCAGGATATCTGGCTGCAAAGGCTAGGTAGGTAGGCTGATGTAACGAATGTAGAAAGCGTATTCATCTTCGGCTAAACGTTACAGCAAGCCCACAGTTCTCAGACGTTTTTGCTCGCTTTTGGACCTGACGAAGCCGCGCATCCCTTGTAATATCCGCTACCCGACAAATTCAGTCGGGTATTAACGAGAGGATGAAAACATGAGTGAACCTGTTGTCGCCGGCAAGGACCCCATCGAGGCCAACCTGGAAGCCGGAGAATATTGGTGGTGCAGCTGCGGAAAATCAAAAAACCAGCCGTATTGCGACGGCTCCCATGCCGGCACCGATTTCAAACCGATGCCGTTCAAGGTGGAGACTTTGACCCAGGTCTGGTTATGCACCTGCAAACACACGGCCAACCCGCCCTATTGCGATGGCGCCCACGAGTTGCTGGACTGAATTTACAGCGTTGTCCGCTCCCCACGGGGTAGCGGATAATTGCGGCGAAAAATCTCGCTCCTGATCAACCCCCCATTGGAAAACTACTTACTCATTCTTATCGGCACGGTGTTCGTAAACAACATCGTGATGTCGAAGATTCTCGGGCTTTGCCCATTCATGGGGGTTTCGCGCAAGCTTGAAACCGCTATCGGCATGGGCGCGGCCACCACTTTCGTGCTGACCCTGGCGTCCGGAGCGAGTTATCTGATCGATACCTACCTGCTGGGTCAGGATCTTTCTTATCTGCGCACCCTGTCGTTCATCGTGGTCATCGCCGGCATCGTCGGCTTCACCGAGATGTTCATCAAGAAGACTTCGCCGGTGCTGTTTCGTGTGCTCGGCATCTACCTGCCGCTGATCACTACCAATTGCGCGGTGCTGGGCATTCCACTACTGAATGTGCGCGAGCAGCACAATTTTCTTGAATCGCTGTTCTTCGGCCTCGGTGGCGCGATCGGCTTCACGCTGGTGCTGGTGTTGTTTGCCGCGATGCGCGAACGGCTGGAAGCCGCCGATGTGCCGAAGCCGTTTCAGGGCGTCAGCATCGCGATGATCACCGCGGGTTTGATGAGCCTGGGGTTCATGGGCTTTGCCGGATTGATTCGATAGTGATCAGCGCGATTCTGGTGATGGCGGCAATTGGCCTGGTGCTGGGTGGCATCCTTGGCTGGGCATCGATCAAGTTCCGCGTCCAGGACGATCCACTGGTCGAAAAAATCGACGCGATCCTGCCGCAGACGCAATGCGGCCAATGCGGCTTTCCCGGTTGCAAGCCCTATGCCGAAGCCATCGCGAAGGGCGAGGCGGACATCAATCTGTGCCCGCCGGGCGGCGCTGATGGCGTCAACCGCCTGGCTGAATTGCTGGGTGTCGAAGCAAAACCGCTCGGCGAAGGCCTGGAACCGAAACCCAAATCGGTCGCCGTGATTGATGAAAGCACCTGTATCGGCTGTACCCTGTGCATTCAAGCCTGCCCGGTCGATGCCATCGTCGGCGCGGCGAAGCAGATGCACGTCATCGTCGCTTCGCAATGCACCGGCTGCGAACTCTGCCTGCCGCCCTGCCCGGTCGATTGCATCAGCATGCAGGTGATCAAGGAAGACGTGGTGAACTGGAAATGGCGTTATCCGATCCACATGATGAAGCGCGCGGCGTAAGGATGTGGTCTTGAAACCCAGGCTGTTTACCTTCAATGGCGGCGTGCATCCCGCTGATCACAAGAATGAATCGTGCACCACGCCGATTCGCGGCATGCCGCTGCTACCGAGGTACGTCGTGCCGATGCGTCAGCATATCGGCGAACCGGCGCGGCCGGCGGTAGCGGTTGGCGACCGGGTGTTACGCGGTCAAATGATCGGCGCGGCGGAAGGTTATGTCTCGACCGCGGTGCATGCGCCTACATCCGGCCATGTTGTCGCCATCGAGGCGAGCGCGGTGCCGCATCCTTCCGGCCTGTTTGACTTGGTGGTGGTGATCGAAGCCGATGGCGAAGATCAGGCCGTCGCGTTTCAGCCGCTCGACTGGCGTTCGCTCGACCCTTCCGCGCTGCGCAACCGAATGCGCGACATGGGCCTGGCCGGGCTTGGCGGCGCGGTGTTCCCGAGCTACATCAAGCTGAATCCGGGCGGTCAGAAAATTCATACCCTGATTCTCAACGGCGCCGAATGCGAACCGTGGATCACCTGCGATGACCGATTGATGCGCGAACGCGCACCGGAAATGCTGCGCGGCATCGAGATCATGCAACATGCGCTGGGCTGTTCGAGAGTCATCATCGGCATCGAAGACAACAAGCCGGAAGCGCTGGCTGCAATGCGCGCGGCAGCTCCAGCCGAGATTGAAGTTGTCGCGGTGCCGACGCTTTATCCCGGCGGCGGCGGCAAGCAACTCACCTACACGCTGACCGGGGTTGAAACCCCGACCGGCGGCCGCTCCACCGATGTCGGCATCCAGGTATTCAACGTCGGCACGGCCTACAGCCTTTACCGCGCGGTGGAACTCGGTGAGCCGCTGATCTCGCGCATCGTCACAATCACCGGCCATATCGCCGAACCGGGCAATTTCGAGGTACGCATCGGTACGCCTCTGGCCGACCTGATCACGGCGGCGGGCGGCATGCTGCCCGGCGCAAGCGGTGAAATCGTCGGCGGACCGATGATGGGTTTCGACTTGATGGATCTGGCGGCGCCGGTAACCAAGGCAGTGAACTGCCTGATCATCAAACATCCGGCGCTATTCCCGCCGAAGCCGATCGAACTGCCCTGCATCCGTTGTGGCGAATGCGCCCGCGCCTGCCCGGCCGATCTGCAACCGTTCGAGATGTACTGGTACAGCCGGGCGAAGAATTTCGGCCACGCGCAGAGCTACAACCTGTTCGACTGCATCGAATGCGGTTGCTGTTCCTACGTCTGCCCAAGCCACATCCCGCTGGTCGATTACTTCCGTTTCGCGAAGAGCGAAATCTGGGAACGCGAACGCGAGAAACGCGCTGCTGATCTGGCCCGCATCCGGCATGAATTCAAGACCTACCGGCTGGAGCGGGAAAAGCAGGAAAAGGCGGAGAAGTTCGCCAAAGCGGCGGAGAAGAGCAAAGCTGCCGCGACAGGCGCCACCGATACGGCCGCCCCGGCCGATCC
>CAZUSF010000253.1:0-4038 GCA_964623355.1 uncultured Thiobacillus sp.
GGCATTGCGCAGGTTGTGCTGGCCGGGCACCTGCAGCGTGGTTTCGATACGGCCAACCGGGGTTTCCAGCACCAGCAGAGTTTTCTGTTCAGTCTGACTGGCTGGAACGATGCGCACATCGGCCTGTTCGGCAAAGCCGAAACTCATCACCTTGTGTCTGATGGCCAGGCTGAGCCAGAGATCGGCATGCGGATCATCGATATTGATGATGGCAATACCATCATCCTTCAGGCCGGCGTAGATCTCGCCTTTGGCGCGCGCCACCGCTTCGATCGTGCCGAGTCCTTCGAGGTGGGCGCGCAAGGCGTTGTTGACCAGCGCCACATCCGGTCGTGCAATCTGGGTCAGATAGCTGATCTCGCCGGGATGGTTCATGCCCATTTCGATCGCTGCGTAGCGGTGTTGCGGGCTCAGTTTCAACAGTGTCAGCGGCATGCCGATGTCGTTGTTGAGATTGCCTTCGGTTGCCAGCACGCTGGCTGCACCGGCTTCGATGCTGAGGATCGCGGCAAGCATTTCCTTCACTGTGGTCTTGCCGTTGCTGCCGGTGATCGCGGCGACCTTGGCCGGCATTCGGCTGCGGTGCCAGGCCGCCAGTTGGCCGAGGGCTTGCAGCGTGTCGTCGACCATCAGAGCCGGGCTGATCGCCATTTGTGCACTCGCCGCTACCATGACTGCGGCGGCGCCTTGTTCCAGCGCCTTGGCGGCAAAACTGTGGCCGTCGTAGCGCGGCCCTTTCAAGGCCACGAACAGACAACCCGGGCGGAGTTGGCGCGAGTCGGTGACCACCGCGTCGATCGTCACATCGGCGCCGACAGCGGCGGCGTTGAGTGCCTGGGCAGCTTCATGCAGACGCATGCGAATTCCTTGCTGGATTGGATGATCTGGCCGCCAGCGCGAGACGGGCTTCGGCGAGATCGGAGAAGGGGTGTTTGACGCCTTTTATGTCCTGATAATCCTCATGCCCCTTGCCGGCCAGCACGACGATGTCGTCCGGGCGGGCTTGCAGAATCGCGGCACTGATCGCGGCGCGGCGGTCGAGGATGACGTTGACCGTACAAGTCGTACTGCGACTCTCGATGCTCCCCTCTCCCGCAAGCGGGAGAGGGGCTGGGGGTGAGGGCGGCGGCATGCCGCCGAGAATGCCGGCGACGATATGCGCTGGATCTTCGTGACGCGGGTTGTCGCTGGTGACGATGGCGAGGTCGGCGCACGCCGCCACTGCCGCGCCCATCAACGGGCGCTTGCCGGTGTCGCGGCCGCCGCCGCAGCCGAAGACACAGATCAGGCGGCCTGTCGTCAGCGGTTTCAGCGCCGTCAGTACTTTGTCGAGCGCGTCCGGTGTGTGGGCGAAGTCAATGATCACGCTGGGATCGTTGGCGCTGGCATCGACGCGTTGCATGCGGCCGGAAACCGACTGCATTTTTGCCAGCGCGGCCAGTGCCTGCTCCAGCGGCACATCGCTGACCAGCAACGCGCCCAGGGCGGCAAGCAGGTTGTAGGCGTTGAATTCACCCAGCAGCGGTGAATCGAGTTGGCCATCGCCCCAGGGCGAGGTGATTTCCAGGTGCAGGCCGTGGCGGTCGGCTTGGCAGCGTTGCGCGCGCAGGTCGCCGGTATGCAGGCCGTAGCTGAGTACCCGTGTTGCAGCGTGGCGGAGTTGCCCGACCAGCGATGCGCCGAGTTCGTCATCTGCGTTGAGGACCGCGGCCTTCAGCCCGGTCCAGTGGAACAGACGCGACTTGGCGGCCGCGTATTGCTGCATGTCGCCGTGGTAGTCGAGGTGATCGCGCGACAGGTTGGTGAACACGGCAACATCGAACTCGACGCCTTCGACGCGACCCTGGTCGAGGCCGTGCGAGGAAACTTCCATCGCGACGCCGGCTGCGCCTGCATGGCGGAAATCAGCCAGCAGACGTTGCAGGCTGACTGTATGCGGTGTGGTGTGGCTGGCGCTGGCGAGTTGGCCCGGAAAACCGTTGCCCAGGGTGCCGATGGTCGCCGTTTTACGACCCAGGTCGGTGAATGCAGCGGCCAGCCATTGCGCCACCGAGGTCTTGCCGTTGGTGCCGGTGATACCGGTCATCCACAGGGTTTGCGAGGGTTGGCCATACCAGGCGGCGGCAAGCGATGCGGCCTGTGTTTTCAGATTCGCGATCGGCAAATGCGGTACGCGCCAGGCTTCGTTCCATGCACCGCCGGTCGGCTCCCATATCACGGCAGCGGCGCCGGCATGGATCGCGCTGGCGATATGGTCGCGGCCATCATGTTCGGCGCCGGGGAAGGCCAGGAATACATCGCCCGCCTCGATCTGCCGGCTGTCGGCGCTGAGGTTGCGCGCGGCCGGGGCGAGGGCGCGCAGGGTGGTGACCAGTTCGATGGCCTGCGTCATGTCGCCTCCGCCACAACGGGTGTGAACGGCACAACCGGCGCTTCGCCAGGAGGTGCGCTGGTGCTGTCGAACGGGGCATCGGGCGGCAGCGCCATGAAACGCAGCGCGCCGGCCATGACTTTCGAAAACACGGGTGCGGCGACCAGACCACCGTAATAGCGCCGACTGCTGGGTTCATCCAGCATCACGGCGACGACCAGACGCGGGTCGGAGGCAGGCGCGAGGCCGACGAAGGAGCTGATATAGAAACGGCCGTCGTAACTGCCGTTGACGAATTTGTGCGCGGTGCCGGTTTTGCCGGCGACGCGATAACCGGAGACGCGCGCCATCGGTGCGGTGCCTTCGCCCTTGGTGACCAGCTCCAGCATGCCCAACACGTCGACGGCGGTTTTCTCGCTCATTACACGCGTGCCAGGGGCGACGCCTTCACGCCTTAGCGCGGTGATTTGCGGCATCACCCCCTTGTTGGCGAAGGCGGTGTAGGAGTGCGCCAATTGCAGCAGGCTGAGCGACAGGCCATGGCCAAACGACATGGTGGCTTTCTCGATCGGTCGCCAGGTGGCGAAGGGGCGCAGACGGCCGCTGGCTTCGCCGGGCATGCCGGATTTCGGCTGCGCGCCAAGACCGGCGCGCGACAACATGTTCCAGTAATCCTCGCCGCGCGTTTCGAGTGCAATCTTGGCCACCGCGACGTTGCTCGATACCTGGATCGATTCCGCCAGCGTCATAACCCCTTTCGGGTGCGTGTCGGTAATGCGTTTGTCGCCGATGATGAACCAGCCGGGTCCGGTGTCGATCACCGAGTCGGGGCGCACGACACCGGCATCCAGCGCCGCCGCGACAAACATCGGTTTCATCGTCGAGCCAGGTTCGAAGGTATCGGTCACTGCCCGGTTGCGCATGCGATCGGGGGTATAGGTGGCGCGGCTGTTCGGGTTGAACGCCGGCGAGTTGGCCATGGCGAGGATCTCGCCGGTGCGCGCGTCAAGCACCACCACCGAACCGGCTTTGGCCTCGTTGAGAGCGACGGCGTCGTTGAGTTCTCGGTAGGCGAGATACTGGATGTGCTGGTTCAGCGACAACGCCAGGTCGCGGCCTGGTTTCGGCGTCTTGATCCGTTCCAGGATTTCGACCACGTTGCCGGGACGATCCTTCACCACCCGCTGCGAGCCGGGTTCGCCGGTGAGCCAGGATTGATAGCTCAGTTCGAGACCTTCGAGGCCGTTGTCTTCGATGTCGGTGGCGCCCAGCACGTGGCTGGTAACTTCGCCGCCCGGGTAATAACGCCGGTAAGCCGGTTTGCTGTGCAATCCGACGATCTTGAGGGCTTTGATCTGCTCGGCTTTGGCCGGCTCAAGCAGACGCTCAAGATAGACAAAGCCCTTCTTCTTGTCGACGAACAGGCGTGCGATCTGATCCGGATTTCTGCCCAGAATGTCGGCCAGCGCCTGAATCTCGGCTGCGCTGGGACTGGCTTCCTTCGGGTTGACCCACAGCGTTTCCACCGGCGTGCTGACCGCCAGCGGTTCGCCGCGCCGATCGGTGATCATGCCGCGATAAGCCGGGATGGTGGCGATGCGCTGGGCGCGCTTATCGCCTTGATTGGTGAGAAAGTCGCTTTGCCAGACCTGCAGATAAACCGCCCG
>CAZUSF010000254.1:0-4027 GCA_964623355.1 uncultured Thiobacillus sp.
TGAACGGCGAGGTCTGGTTCAAGTTCGACCGCGCCACTCACACCGGCTTGCAGCAGGTGAATGACACTGAAACCGAGCCGGAACGGCATTATCAACGTCTGAAAAGTGTCGCCCAACTCTGCCCGACATGGATTCAGACCTGCATGTTCGGGTTTGATGGCGCGCCGCCGGCTGAGGCCGAAATCGACGCCTGGCTGGCCATGTTGGCGCGCGCCAAGGCTGAAAACCTGCCACTTCAGGGTGTGCTGCTTTACGGCCTGGCGCGACCTTCGCTGCAAGCCGAGTCAAGCCGTCTCAGCCGCCTGCCGGAGGAATGGCTGCGCGCGCTGGCGGCACGGGTGGAAAAACTGGGCTGGGCGGTTCAGGTCAGTGTCTAAAGCTTCAGCTAGCCCGGAAAATCCGTACTTTCCTCCCCATTCTCTATGCGGTACAGCCAGGCCAGCAATTCCGCCACCGCGAGATACAACTCGGGCGGAATGCGTTCATCCATATCGACCTGCATCAGCAGCGACAGCAATTCCGGCGATTCGTGCACATAAACGCCTGCGGCGCGCGCGCGCTGGATGATTTCATCGGCCAGCAAGCCGCGTCCCTTGGCCACCACACGCGGCGCACCATCGACGGCATCGTAGGCGAGAGCGACCGCTTCGGCGCGCTGGTCGTCCTTGCTCCGCCTGGACCGATCAGGCTTGGCCATGCTCACCTTCCAGCGCCTCGACTTGCGGATCGATCGCGCGCAGGCCGTTCGCCTCAAGACCCTTGATCAGAAGGGGCAAGGCCGCATTCAGCTTGTCTCGCGTTTCTGCCGTGTCAGCGCGCAGGCGAAGATGCAATTGGTCACCCGCCAAACCCAATTGCGCATGCACCTGGCCCAATCTGGGCAGCGTCAGGTTCAATTCCGTGCTCCATTCCGCCGCACGCTCTTCGCCTTCGGCCTGGCCTTCACCGCCATATTCTTCGCGCACCATCCATTCCATCGTCTGCCCCGGCCAGGCCAGGCCCTGCCAGAGAAATGGCGCCCCCTCCAGCATCTGCAATTGCCGCCCGGCCATTCTGGCGGCGGTTTCCGGCATGCCGTCGAGTTCCGCCAGACGCAAGGCAAGCGTGTTGTCCTGCCCCAGACGCGCCTGCGGTTCACGCAGAATGGATTCCATTGACAGCGAGCCACGGCTCCATTTGGCCAGATGCGATTCATAAAACAGGCCGCTCTCCGACACGGTTTGCGACAAACGCACCGGCAACATGTGACGCGATGGCGACGGCAGTTCAACCAGCGTATTGGCTGATAGCGTCGTACTGGCGGCAATCGAAGCGCGCGGCGCATCGACGGCTTGGCCAAGTAAACCAGTGTTCGGGCCGGTGAGCGTCGCCGTCATCGGTTGCAGGTTGGAGTTGAAGCTTTGCAACATCAGGACATTGGCGACGATGGGACGTGAAGCAACACCGGCGACGGGCGCAGCGGTTGTGGCTGAAGAAGCGGCTACAAGGGGCTGGCTTCCCGATTTCACTGTTTCCGATGTGACAGTCGCTCCGCGCACAGCAGCCGACAAGGCACTTGAGGTAGCAGTCAGTTTGCTGGAAAGACCTTCCGGGGCAGCATTGATGAGCGGCAAATTGGCTGTTGTGCTGGCAGCCACCTTGGCGGTAGCGCCGGTTGTTGTGGTTGTTGCCGGTGCGGTTGTTGCCGGTGCGGCTGACGGTTTAGCCGCCGAGGTCGCTGACGCCGAGGAAGTCGCTGCGGCTGCGCTGGCAGCCGGCGATTGGGCCAGACGCAGCAGTGCATTGACTTGCTGTGCCGTATTCGAAATCTGAACCTGCTGAACCGGAGTGATAGGGGTCTGGTTGAGCAGGAAGGTTGGGCGCGGACCGGCATTGAGGAACGTCAGGCGAACACTGTCCCCAGGCTGAGTCTTGGCCGGTAAATTCATGTCCAGCATCTGAGTCCCTACTTTGACCAGATGGCGGCCGCTGGCCAGGTTATCGACCACCTTGCCTTCGTATTGCTGGCCTGGCTGAAACGGGGATGCCTGTGCCTTGTCTCCTTGCAGCAACGCCGCGCCCTGATTCTTTACCCAGGACAGCATCAACTCGGGCAAGGCGGAGAGATTCATGGCGACTGGTTTTCAGCGCGTTGCAGCGCAACGATCAATTCAGCTTCGCCGCGCGAAATACCCAGGCTGCCAGCCAGTTCCTGCGCCGGCGTGCCTTCCCGCGCCATGCGCTGGGCATCGGCATAGGTATTGGTGCGGGCGTCGAGACTGGAACCCACCGGCGGCATGTCTTCAAGCGCTTGCAGGCGTTGTTTCAAAATCTCAATTTCCGTCTCCAGCGCCTTGATCCGCTTCTCGCTCGGCGAGGCTCCTTTACCGCCTTTACTGCGACGCGAAAACAACCAGACTTCAAGCAGATAGACCAGGCTGGCCAGAATCACTGCCAGTAACAACTCGCGGCCGGTAAAGACGAAATTTTCGAGCATGCTTGAAGTGGCTCTTAGTAAAAGGGGGGTCCGTTGCCATGGTTACGGCTGCTGGCCTGATTTCTTTAACCGGGCGTGCCGCAATCAACTCATTCACATCTCATTCACGCGGAAAAGCCGGCCGTGGATCGAAATTCGACAGCGTTTGCAAACGCGCATACAAATCAAGCTCTTCCTGGCTCAAACTCGGCGGCAGAACAATCTGCAGTTGAACAAAGAAGTCGCCAGTACCATCGCTTGCCGGCATGCCGCGTCCGGTGAGTCTGAGTTTCTGGCCGCTGCGTGCGCCAACCGGCACCTTCAGGCGCAAGTTCCCGGATAGCGTCGGCACGGTCAATGTCGTACCCAGTGCGGCTTCCGAAGGTGTAATCGGGGTATCCAGATAGATGTCCTTGCCTTCAAGGCGATACAGCGAGTGCGGCGCAATCTGCAACGTCAACAGCAGGTTGCCCGCCGGCCCGCCCATCGGGGAAGGTTCACCCTTGCCGGCAAGCCGTAGCCGCTGCCCCGTCAAAGAACCCGCCGGGATGCGCATCTTGACGCTGCTCTGGCCGCCTGCCTGCGCTCTGCCCGGCAGGGAAATCTGTTTCTCGCAGCCTAGAAAAGCCTCTTCCAGACTCAACGTCAGGCTCGCCTCGATATCCTGCCCGCGCGGCGCGCTGCGACTGCGGCGATGCGCACTCCCCGGCTGGCCGCCCCCACCCACATCACCACCAAACATCTGCGAGAAGAAATCCGAGAAGTCCATGCCGGAAAAATCAGCCCCGCCGGCGGAACGTGCGCCTCGACCGCCCCAGTTTGGTGGCGGGCGGAAATCCTGGCCAGGCTGGTAGTAACCCAATTGGTCGTAAGCACTCCGCTTCTCGGGATCGCTCAGCACCTCATTGGCTTCGTTGATGTCCTTGAATTTTTCCTCCGCGCCTGTCTCCTTGGAGACGTCAGGATGAAACTTGCGCGCCTGCCGACGGTAAGCCTTCTTGATGTCCTCCGCTTTCGCATCGCGTGGCACTCCGAGAATTTTGTAGTAGTCCTTGTATTTCATGGCCTTGATATTTGCTGTTAACTCGTTGAATAAATGGGGGAGAAATAATCAAACCTCAAGTCGGGATAGAGGCTTGCAAAACCGCTGATTGGCTAACTCGCGTGCTATGATGCGCCCGCAACTTACCACTAGAAATCATTCAGGAAACCATCCCGATGAGCGAACGCATCAATCTGCAAGACCAGTTTCTCAACACGCTGCGCAAAGAGCACATGCATTGTTCCGTGTTTCTTGTGAATGGAATCAAACTGGTTGGGAAAATCGAGTCGTTCGACCAGTACATGGTTCTACTGCGCGGCAATGATCAAGCCGTGCAAGCCATTTTCAAACACGCGATTTCGACCATCTCGCCAGCCAAACAAGTTTCCCTTGGCGGCTCGCGGGAAGACGAAACACCAAGCACATGAAATACACCAGGCAGGACGGCTAAACGTGCTTTGACTGTCCTTTGACTGCATCAAACAAAGCGGGCGCCTTGGCGCCCGCTTTGTTTGATGCAGTCAAAGTCA
>CAZUSF010000255.1:0-4022 GCA_964623355.1 uncultured Thiobacillus sp.
CGGCCTGATCCTGGCCAATGAAGTCCTCGATGCAATGCCGGTGCATCTGGTTCACTGGCTGAATGGTGAAGTATTTGAACGTGGCGTGATCGATCAGGCGGGCGAATTCGCCTGGCAAGACACGTTGCTAATCGATGGTCCGTTGTGGCAGGCAGCCAGCGCGATTGAACCCGGTCTGGATTACCTGTCGGAAATCAATCTCGCCGCACCGGCCTGGATCAACAGTCTGGCGCAATGTCTGGAACGGGGCGTCATCCTGTGTATCGACTATGGTTTTCCGCGCAGCGAGTATTTCCACCCGCAGCGAGATAGCGGAACCTTGCGCGTGCATTACCGCCACCACAGCCTGGATGATCCTTTCTACCTGCCGGGTTTGTGCGATCTCACCGCACACGTTGATTTCAGCGCCGTCGCGGATGCCGCTGTTGAGTCAGGGCTGGATCTGCTGGGTTACACCAGCCAGGCGAATTACCTGCTGAATGCAGGATTGCTTGATTTGATGACGGAAATGTCACCAATGAGCAGCGATTACCTGCGTGCCGCCGCAGCTGTGCAGAAGCTATTGCAGCCATCGGAAATGGGCGAACTGTTCAAGGCGATTGCGTTCGGGCGCGGTGTGACGCAAGACCTGCACGGGTTCCAACGTGGCGATCGGCGCGGCGCGCTTTAGTTTTTTGTGTTTTTTGTTATTTGAGTGGAATCGTAATTCACTCCGTAAGGCTTGTTGGATTACGCTGACGATCCCCGCGCGTCCGTTTTCTACTCTTCCCCCCCCGCCTCCATGCCCAACTCCTGAATCTTCCGCGTCAGCGTATTGCGCCCCCAGCCGAGCAGGGTGGCGGCTTCGATCTTGCGGCCGCCGGTGTGGGCGAGGGCGACGCGGATCAGGGTGCGTTCGAATTCGCTGGTCAGGTCGTTGAGGATGCCGCTGTCGCCGCGCGCCAGACGGGTTTGCGCGGTGCGCGCGAGGGCTTCTGACCAGTCCAGCGCGGCGCTTGCAGTGTCATGATTGGTTTCTGGTGGCAGGTCTTTCACATCGACGACCTGGCTTGGCGCCATCACGGTCAGCCAGTGGCACAGGTTTTCCAGTTGCCGCACGTTGCCGGGGTAGGGCAGGGCGGATAGCGCTTTCATCGCTTCTTCGGAAACATGCTTCATTTCGACGCCGAGATCCTGCGCGCTCTTTTGCAGGAAATGCTTGATCAGCAGCGGGATGTCTTCGCGCCGTTCGCGCAGGCTGGGCAGTTTGATGCGGATGACATTGAGGCGATGGAACAGGTCTTCCCGGAACAGGCCTTGCCGCACGCGATCTTCCAGCGCCTGATGGGTTGCGGCGATGACGCGCACATTGACCCGCACTGGCGCATGGCCACCGACACGATAGAACTCGCCATCGGCCAGCACACGCAACAGCCGTGTTTGTAGATCGGACGGCATGTCGCCGATTTCATCGAGGAACAGCGTGCCGCCGTCGGCCTGTTCAAAACGGCCGCGACGCGACGCTGTGGCGCCGGTAAAGGCGCCGCGTTCGTGGCCGAAGAGTTCGCTTTCGAGCAGATCTTTCGGGATCGCGGCGGTATTCAGCGCGATGAACGGTTTGTCCTTGCGCGGGCTGTGCCGGTGCAAGGCGTGAGCGACGAGTTCTTTGCCGGAGCCGGTTTCGCCGGTGATCAACACCGTGGCGTGGCTTTGCGACAGGCGGCCAATGGCACGAAACACGTCCTGCATCGCCGGCGCCTGGCCGAGCATGGCCTGACCGACCAGGCCGGAATCGAGCCCGGGCGCTTCATCGCTGCGATTGCCTTCCTCCAGCGCCCGGTGAATCAGTTCCAGTGCGTGATTGACGTCGAACGGTTTCGGCAGATATTCGAACGCACCGCCCTGAAATGCCGAGACCGCCGAATCGAGATCGGAGTAGGCGGTCATGATGATGATCGGCAGGCGTGGATGTTCGGCTTTCAGGCGCTCCATGAAATCCAGCCCGCTCATGCCCGGCATGCGAATGTCGGACACCACCGCACCCGGCGTTTCACGGTCGAGTGCGCGCAAGGCGGCTTCGGCGCTTTCAAAGATGCGATGCGGCAGGTTCTCGCGCGCCAGGGCTTTCTCGAACACCCAACGTATCGAGCGGTCGTCGTCAATGATCCAGACGGGTTTCATGGGTGTTGACTCCTCGGAATGCTTATTTGATGGGTAGATAAATCGAAAAACAGGTGCGCCCAGGCTGGCTTTCGACGTGGATCGCGCCTTCGTGGCGTTGCACCAGGCTTTGCGCCAGCGTCAGCCCAAGGCCGGTGCCGCCTTCGCGGCCGGAAACCAGCGGGAAAAACACCCGCCCGAGCATGTCGTCCGGAATGCCGGGACCGTTGTCGATCACGTCGAGCCGGATTGCCAGCTTCCACAACTTCATTGCAAGCGTGACTTGTCGTGCCACCCGCGTGCGGAAACTGATGCGGCCGTCACCTTCCATCGCCTGCGCTGCGTTGCGCGTGATGTTCAGCACGGCCTGGATCAACTGTTCCGGGTCGCCTTCCAGATCCGGCAGGCTGGTGTCGTAGTCGCAATGGAATTGCAGCAACGGAAATTCGGCGCGCAACAGACTGCGCACCCGTTCCAGCACTTCATGCACGTTGATGGGTTGCACAACCGGTCGCTTGGCCGGCGTCAGCAAACGGTCGAGCAGGCTTTGCAGGCGGTTGGTTTCCTGGATGATGACCTGGGTGTATTCGCGCAGGTCGGTCGAATCCAGTTCAGCTTCCAGCAACTGGGCGGCACCGCGGATGCCGCCCAGCGGGTTGCGAATCTCGTGTGCCAGCTGCCGCAGCAGATGCTGACTGGCCTGGGTCTGCGCCATGACCTGCTCGTCGCGCGCGATGCGCACATTGCCGGCCGCCGGATGCAGTTCGATGACCGCCGCACCCTGATCTTCATCCAGCGGAGAAACCGTGGCCGAAAGCACTAGCGTATGCCCATTGATGGGGAGTGCGACATCGTGCTCGGTAAAACTGGCGCCCTCGGATAGTGCATAGTCAATGGCTCGCACCAATTCAGGGCATTCGCCCAGCAATTGTCCAACCGGCCGGCCAAGCGCGTGGTGGGCGGAAATCCCCAGCAGGTTTTCCGCTGCCGGGTTGAGGTAACGGGTAACACGTTGCTTGTCCGCAATCAGCACGGCGGTAGCAAGAATGTCGGTACTCGGTATGTTTTGCATAATGGCAGGCAGGCAATGTCAGACTGAGATTAGCAAGAAGCAGGCCATTGAGGGTGAGTGGTTAACGTGAAACCAATCCATCCCGTATTTTCGTGGTTTCGTAGGTTGGGCAAAGCCGAAGGCGTGCCCAACATTCCACGCTCTGATGTTGGGCACGCTGCGCTTTACCCAACCGACATTAATGTGTCGACCCTAGAATGCGGGTAGGTCTCCAGGGGAATGGCAATGACGTTTTATCTGAATCTCGACGGCAACGAAGCCGCCGCGCGCATGGCGTATCAATGCAACGAGGTGATTGCGATCTATCCGATCACGCCGTCGTCGAACATGGGCGAATGGGCTGACGAATGGGCGTCGCAGGGCAAACCGAACCTGTGGGGCGCGGTGCCGAAGATCATCGAGATGCAGTCGGAAGGCGGTGCGGCCGGGGCGTTGCATGGCGCGCTCACTTCCGGTGCATTGGCTACCAGCTTTACCGCCAGCCAGGGGTTGCTGTTGTTCATTCCCAATCTGTACAAGATTGCCGGCGAGTTGACGCCGTTCGTCTTGCACGTTGCGGCGCGGGCGTTGGCGACGCATGCGCTGTCGATTTTTGGCGATCATTCCGATGTCATGGCCTGTCGCGCCACCGGTTGCGCCATGCTGAGTTCCAATTCGGTGCAGGAAGCGCAGGACTTCGCGCTGATCGCGCAGGCGGCAACGCTGGCCGGGCGGATTCCGGTGATTCATTTTTTCGATGGCTTCCGCACCTCGCATGAAGTCGCCAAGATCGTCGCGGTGGCGCCCGAAACGGTGCGCGCGATGATCGACG
>CAZUSF010000256.1:0-4011 GCA_964623355.1 uncultured Thiobacillus sp.
GGCAAGCTGGCCAGCAACTCGGCGGCGGACTGTTCGACGGCGGTCTTGAAGGAAATGGCGTCTTCCTGCAGCGTTTCGTGCGATGACGAAAGCTCCTGCGCGCCTTCCCAGGCTACCGAGCCGTTCTCACCGTCCCAGATTTGCAGATACAAGCGCAAGAACGTGGTTTTGGTTTCCAGCATGCGGATGCCCAGCGTGCCCCAGCGGTTTTTCGATTCCTGCCTGAAGCCGCCCAGCTTGAGTTGCGCCAGATAGCGCACTCCGGTGACATTCGACACTTTCAACAAAGTGTCGCGGCTGAAAATCCCGGTCAGGCGATAGTCCTCGAACATCTGCCGGTATTCGCCGGAGAGATTGGCGCGATTGATTGCGCTCAAGGTCGCCGGCAATGGCACGACGCGCAACGCCGGACGCGCCTTTTTTAATGCTTCGGTAAATGCCAGCGCCAACGCCTGCTTGTCCTCTTCCTGTCCGGTCACGGAAGACGGCGTGATAAAGGCGATGCCGGAGGTATGCAGCACTTGCGGTTCAAGGCTGATCGACAAAGTCTGGGTGGTCGTATGCAACTGCTTGGTGGTTACGCAACCGGTCAAGATCAGGCTGAAACCCAGCACAGCCGCTGCCAGGAGCCTGTCGGACTTTGGTCGTCGATAGCGAGAACTGACCCCGCCGAGGCCGTTTTTTGCCGGATTCGCCGCCGCATGGTTATTCCATGGGGCAAGAAACCGGTAATAAAGGGGCCGGCTCGGTCGATTTGCAGCCGACGATTCCAAAGTCCGACAGGCTTCTGGCAGCAGCGATCGAAGCAACGATTGAACACAATGCGTCATCGCGGTGAGCCTTTCGTCATTCGACGGCAGGCCGATCAGCAACGGACATTGTCGGCTAATGCCGACCTAGCAGAAAACCTACAAGCAAACCAACACTGGCGGCTACGCCCATGGCATTCCACGGGTTTTCATGCACATAAGTATCGGTCTGCCTGACTGCCTCCCGCGTGCCTTCCCGCATGGCGGTCTGCGCTTCCACCATCCGCCTTCTTGCCAGCCGCAGAGAAGATTCCGCCTTGGCACGCACCAGTGCAATCTGTTCGCCGCCTTGATCAGCAGTGGCGCTCAGCAATGCCTCTGCATCCGCCAGAACGGAATTGATATCGGTGATCAGTTGATCGTTGGTGAATACATTCATTGCATGTTTCATGCTGTTCTCCAATCAGGGTTGCGCCGAAAAGCCGGCGTAGAAACCAGCTTCACAGTCCGCTCTTTCTGGTGGTTTTTCTGTTCGCTGGCGCACAAAGCAGCACCTGGCTGAACAGTCCGTTGCGAACCCTATGTGCGGTAAGGAACAGACGCAGAGGTTCTGCCTGTGGATGCTTGGGCAATACATTCCTCGCGCTCGCGGGAATGCGCCCTTAGCACTATCCACAAGGAGTTTCGAGATGAAAATCGCCGTCACCAGCCAGAACCGCAAGACCATCACCAGTCACGCCGGCAAATGCCGCAAGTTCTGGGTGTACGAGGTTGAAGACAACAGCGTGCGGGACAAGCATTTGCTGGAACTCCCGCTCTCGCAGAGCTTTCATGAGTGCGACCACAACGCGCCGCACCCACTCGATGGCATCAAATTGCTGATCTCCGGCAGCCTCGGCCTGGGACTGCAACATCGTCTCGAACAAAAGGGCATCGTCGCCCTGGCGACAGCGGAAACCGACCCCGACGACGCCGTCGCTGCCTGGCTTTCAGGCAGCCTGGTCGAACTACCGCCGGATGCGCATGATGGGCATGAATTTGGACAGGGTCAGGGGCACGGTCAGGGGCATGGCCATGGTCACGCTCATTCTCCCCAAGTGATCGCAGTGGTGGATCTGAAAGCGCATGCCTGAGATTTTGTCATTCACAAAGTAGATCAATGAAAACGGATTAATCAATTTCACAAGATTGGTTGCCATCCTCACAATGCACTCCATCAGCAAACGCTAATAAAGATTTGCAGACAACCTCCCAACCCAAATGAAAGGAAACATCATGTCCGAAATGAATACCGCCCCCGTCATGCCCCGCCTCAACGAAGCCGCGCCCGACTTCGAAGCCAAGACCACGCACGGCATCAAGAAACTGTCCGACTACAAGGGCAAATGGTTGGTGTTGTTCTCCCACCCGGCCGACTTCACTCCCGTCTGCACCACCGAGTTCATGGCCTTCGCCAAGTACTACCCGGAGTTCCAGAAGCTCAACTGCGAACTGATCGGCCTGTCGATCGACAGTTACTACGCTCACGTCGCCTGGGTGCGCAACATCAAGGAGAAATTCGGCGTCGACATTCCGTTCCCGATCATCGAAGACCTGTCGATGAAGGTCGCCAAGGACTACGGCATGATCATGCCGGGCGCCTCGGATACCTCGGCGGTGCGGGCCACCTTCATCATCGACCCGAACGGCATCCTGCGCGCCATGGTCTATTACCCGATGAGCAACGGCCGCTCGATTGCCGAGTTCGTCCGCCTGGTCGCCGCGATGCAGACTTCCGATGCCAACAAGGTTGCCACACCGGAAGGCTGGCAGCCGGGCGACAAGGTCATCGTGCCGCCGCCGCAGGATGTCGATGCCGCCGAAGCGCGCATGGGTGAAGGCCATGAGTGCGTCGACTGGTACTTCTGCAAGAAATCGCTGTAATTCAGTCACTCAGCCGGAATGGCCGCCCGCCCCGCCTGGGGCGGGCGTTTTCGTTTTGTAAACCAAGGACACTGCCCACCATGGAAATCGCTTTCGGTCCCGTCCCTTCTCGCCGCCTCGGCCACAGTCTGGGCATCAACAACATCCCGCCGAAACATTGCAGTTATTCCTGCATCTATTGCCAGGTTGGTCCCACCCCCGCTCAGGAAATCACGCCGCGCGTGTTCTACCCGCCGCAGGAAATCCGGCGTCAGGTTGAAGAACGCCTGCGCGCCGTGCGCGCACGCGGCGAGGCGGTGGACACTCTGACTTTCGTTCCCGATGGCGAACCCACGCTGGATAGCCAACTGGGCGACGCCATCGACAGCCTGCGCGACCTGGGCCTGCCCATCGCGGTCATCAGCAACGCAACGCTGATCGGGCGGGAAGAGGTGCGCGCCGTGCTGAACCGGGCCGATTGGGTCAGCCTCAAGGTGGACAGCGTCGATGCCGACATCTGGCAACAGATCAACCGACCGCACCCGGATTTACGACTGGCCGACATCCTCGATGGCATCCGATCCTTCGCCCGAACTTATTCCGGCAAGCTGGTCAGCGAAACGATGCTGCTGGCAGGGCTGAATGACAGCGACACGGCGATGCAATCACTGGGGCGTTTTCTCTCCGAGGCCGGCATCCCCCTCGCCTACCTGGCCATTCCACATCGCCCGCCTGCTGTTTCAGGCGTGCATGGCCCGGACGAGGCTGGCGTCACCCGTGCCTACCAGATCCTGGCGGCGCAGGGAGTCGAAGTAGAGTTGCTGACCGGCTATGAAGGTGAAGACTTCGCCAGCAGCGGCGACTTCCAACGCGACATCCTGGCGATCACCGCGGTTCATCCGCTGCGTGAGTCCGCCGTCGGCACCCTGGCAAAGAAGGCCGGCACGGACATGGGCGTCGTGGCAAATCTGGTGCAAAGCGGTGAATTACGTCTGGCTGAGCATGCGGGCGAGTGGTTCTATATCCGCACGTTTGGCCGTCCGATACATCCGTAAACAAACGCGTAGAACGGATGAGCCGGCGGCTTCTTGCCGGCGTTATCCGCCGCATGACCAACATCCGGCGGAAGGCGCGAGGCGGAAAGAGCGATAGAGCCGCTTTTCCGCCCTACTTGCCGAAGCTTCGCAGCCTGCGTAGGACGAATGAGCCGGCGGTTTCTTGCCGGCGTTATCCGCCGCATGGCTCTCATCCGGCGGAAGGCGCGATAGAGCCGCTTTTCCGCCCTACTTGCTACGCGTGGCAGGTCACGATTGAACCTTCCACAATGCAACAGCCCGGCTAAAGCCGGGCTGTTGCATTG
>CAZUSF010000257.1:0-3986 GCA_964623355.1 uncultured Thiobacillus sp.
CACTTCCCACTCTGGGCTGAGTTTGCCATAGGGTGAAGGGACAACCAGGTGCAATGACGACAATGGTCACCTGACGCTCCCGAACTGGTCTACCATGTGACCATGAAATGTGACCATAGGAGTGACTTAATGCAGGCAACCATCGGGGCAGGAGATTTCAAGGCGAAGTGCCTCCAACTGTTGGACGAGGTAGCGAATACGAAAGAAGTGTTGGTCATCACCAAACGCGGGAAGCCAGTGGCCAAATTGGTCCCCATCCCAACAGAAACCGACCTGTACGGTGCGCTGGAAGGCAGCGTGGTGTGGGAAGGTGACATCGTTTCCCCTCTGGAGAATGACTGGGACGCATGTAAATGAACGCGTTGATAGTGGATACCCACGTGTTCGTATGGCTGCTGAGCAAGAGCAAACAACTTGGGCCTAACGCACTGGAAGCGATAAAGGGCGCCGCGTCTCTGAACTCGCTGTATGTGTCAGCGATTACCCCATGGGAAATCGCTATGCTCGTCAGCAAGGGCAAGCTAACCCTGGAGCGGGATGTAGGCGAATGGCTCGAAATGGCGCTTGCATTGCCAGGATTCCGGTTGGAGTCGCTGTCACCGGCCATTGCCGTTGCGAGCACGCGGTTACCTGGCGAGATTAATAGTGACCCGGCCGACCGCATCATTGTGGCCACCGCCAGGCATCTAGGGGTGCCACTAGTTACAGCCGACGAAAATCTGTTGGGCTACAGCACCCAAGGCCATGTAAAGAGTGTCCAGGCCACCAAATAACGCATGAGACGACTGGAAATCCCATTCCGATTACCAGCACATTGTGGACGCCCTTGAAAACAACCTACCTATGGCAATTGACCTGGTGGACCAGGATGCCTTGACCGCACTTCAGGCAGAGAACATCCGCCTGATTGGCCTGCTCGAATCCCATGGCATCCCCTGGCGCATGGAAGCGTCCGGCGACGACCGCCAAGAATCTGGAGGCTCCCATTCCGAAGGCACTCAATGTAACTCTGGCCAATCTCGTGTACTTCGACAAGGCACAACTGCCGCAGCCTATGCCCTGGAGCCGCTGACCCGCGAAGAACGGGCGGATCGGGCGATGGCGGTCATCAGTGAAAACTTCAAGCCGAAGCAAAAGGTATTTCTCGACTTCGTGCTTTCGCACTATGTGGCGCTCGGGGTGGAGGAACTGGATCAGGCGAAGCTGACGCCGCTTTTGAAGCTGAAGTACCACGACTCGATTCCTGACGCGGTGGCTGATCTGGGACGGCCAGATGAGATCGGGAAGGTGTTCAGCGGGTTTCAGCGGTATCTGTACGTCTAAGGAAAGCCCTTTTGCAGCCTGCCCTGCTCAGAATCCCATGACATTTCCCGGCAGCTGACTATTGGGCTAGGCGACGTCAGCAAGGCTGATCCCGGGTAGGCGGAACCGACTCTTTGCTATGCTTGCTCACTATCGGCCGGCACCACCTCCCAGGCCATCGAACCCTATTTTCGGAGCAGCACAAATGGCTTCATTGCAGGACCAGTTCTTAAAAACCGGCCTAATCGACAACAAAAAGATCAAACAGGTCCACCAAGAGAAGAGCAAGCAGAAGAAGGTCGAGCGGCAGACCGGCACGCAAAGTGTCGATGAAACGCGCCTGGCCGCACTCGAAGCGCAACGCAAGAATGCCGAGCGAGCCCGCGAACTCAATGCCCAGCGCGTTGCAGCGTCCACCCAAAAGGCGATCCAGGCGCAAATTGCCCAGATGGTGCAGACGAATCGGCAGAGTAAGGGCACTGGCGACATTGCCTACAACTTTACCCACGGCAACAAGATCGAACGACTGTATGTTTCGGCTGCGGTCAAGGCGCAATTGGCAGCAGGACATCTGGTGATCGTCTGCCAGGGCGGCACCACCGAATTGGTCCCCAGGATCGTTGCCGACAAGATTGCCGAGCGTGACGCTTCGCTTGTCGTGCGGGTGAGCAAAAGTAGCGCCGAGACCGACGTTGACGATCCGTATGCAGCCTTCCAGATTCCAGATGATTTGATGTGGTAGCGGGGGGCGTATCTGGTTCGGGCCGTGATTTGCCAGGCAACTACATGGGAGACGAAAGTGTATGACCGATTCATCCCCAACGACTTCTGTCATAGGACAACCATGAAAGCAACGGTTCTGAAACTTGCTGTTTTGGGCGCTATCCTTATCAGCACCTTGGCGGATGCCGCCCCAAAAAAGGGGATCTTGCCGTCCGGAGGCGGCTGGAGCAAACAGTTTGACAAACCATCGGCCTACAGCTGGAACTATGACATGAAGGCCTTGCCAGATGGCGGCTTTGTGACCGTAGGGAATCTTGCCGAATCTGCTGCTTCCGGCTGCTGGAAACTGTCTGCACGAAGGATTGATGCCCAGGGCAAGCTTGTCTGGGATAAAACCTTTGCCGGCGAGTGCCAGAACGCCATGGGAGGAAGCAGCGGCCATGCGGTTGCCCACACATCAGATGGCGGATTCATCATCGCCGGCACACGCAACTCAAGTGATCTGGCTGCCAAGCGCCATATCTGGGAGGAGCTCTGGGTACTGAAGCTATCCGGAAGCGGGCAGTTGCAGTGGGACAAGCGGTTCGGTCAACAGTGGGCCTCAAGCGCCATGCTGGGCCACGGCTACGGGGTCAGCGAAGCTGTCGGTGGCGGTTATCTGGTCGGGGGTACCGGTCACCCGGAAAAAGGGGGTGCATGGATCTTCAAGCTGGACCCGGTGGGCAACAAACTGTGGGAGCGGACTCTGCCCGGCTATCAAAGCGTTGAAGAATACCAGCGGATGGTGCCACTGATCGAATTGGCCGATGGGACCATTGTTGCGACCCATCCGGTATGGAAAACCAGCACCATCACTCGCATCACCATGCTGCGCAGTGATGGCACAGTCATCCGCACCATGCAGTTTGGCGGTCGTGAAACCCAGGCCTTTGATCTGCTTGCCACCCGGGATGGCGGCTTTGTGGTGGCAGGCATGACCAAGCCATTTCTGAATAACTCCAACGCAACGTTCGTCGGTTTTCTGGCAGCCTTTGACAAAGAAGGCCGATGGCTGTGGGATCGTGAGTACCCGGCAGATCAGGAGACCGGCTTCAGTTCTGTCAGGCAGACGGCAGACAACGGCCTGATCGTCTCGGGCAGAGCCGGTAATGATCTGTTGTTGCTGAAGACCGATGAGCGCGGAAAACCCCGCTGGGCCAAGGCGCTGGGAGGGGGTAAAGGATTCCAGAAGGGATATGCCGCCGTAGAGGCAAGCGATGGCGGCATTGCAGTGACCGGTGCACGGCAACAGGGTAAAAACATCCTGGCCTGGCTGGTAAAGCTGGATAAAGAGGGTCGTGCAGCAGGAATTCCGGGGATCAGGGAGATCATGCTAACCGGAGACCCCCTGTTGATCAGTGATATCTGGCCGAAAAAGCAGGGCTGCCAGGGCAGCCCAAGTGATGTGCTCAGTATCCGCAGCTATGGCAACCCGGATCTGCAATTTACCCTGCAGCGCCCCTACAGGCTGGATCGGATCTCTACCCTGCTTGCCTGGCCGACTTCCGGCAGCATCGGTTTCCGAATCATGCATGCAGAAACCAAGCAGGCGCTGCAGTCAGGGAAGCTGGTAAAAGGTGGGTGTACTGACCAGACTTGGTGCGAAGGTTCTGCGGTACTCAACCAGAGACTTGAACCGGGCAGCTATGTGGTTCACTACGACGATAGCGCCGCAATCTGCCTGGTTGATGACAGCGCCTTTGCCACGCGTCTTGCGGGTACGCCGCTGGATCCGATGGAGCGCCCATAGCTACCGGTTGAGCACAATGGAGTAAATGTGATGCTGGTTACCTGCCGGATCTGTTCAGGCTACATCAGTTTCCTCCTTGTCCTGCCTGGGCTGGGCCTGGCTGTTTCCCCAACCGTATGAACCAAAAACCGGAGTTGACCGCGTTGTAGGAGCGTCCGCTTGCGGCGCGAGC
>CAZUSF010000258.1:0-3981 GCA_964623355.1 uncultured Thiobacillus sp.
GAGAAATCATCGATGATCAATGCGTTTGCGGAACTCACCGAAAACAGCGCGGCGAGAGCGGATACAAGTACCAATTGTTTTTTCATGAAAAGACTCCTTGATGGAAGCGGAAAAGCGGAAGACATCTGCATCCGGGCATGGGCAAATCAATGCAATTACACGGAAGCGAACGCAGCGTGGCAGCGCGTGCGGAGGGGGTCTGTACGCTAGGACACGGAGTCCGCGCTCTATCGACGATACGGACTTTGCGTCCGCCGGCAGCGGCGTTAAGACAGATGGAATTTTTGCCAGGCCAGATACAACTTCGCCGGCAACAGGTGCTGCACTTCAGGGCTAACGGATTCGGCCTGGCGGGTATTCCGCCCAACCAGATCTAAGCGTTGACGTCCTCGTCCGCAAACCCCGGCGCGGTGTCGGTCGACAATGCTTGCGGGCAGTGCCAGGGCAGCACATAGCTCTGACTGGGGTTATTGATGGCGGCGATGGCGATGACTGGCGGGCTTGATTCAATGTTGCCAAAGATGGTGGCGAATGAAATGTCCGCCGCATCGCGGCCGGTGCCGATGCGTACGAAACCCATCGGTATCGCCACACCGGAGGGGTCAAAGATGTACCAGCGACCGCCGAGAAGGACTTCGACGTAGGCATGGAAATCGGTCGGGCCCAGCACCGGGGCGGCACCGTAATCGATGCCGGAACAAAACCGTGCCGGGATATTGAGGGCGCGGCACAGCGCGATCATCAGATGCGCGAAATCGCGGCAAACACCGGTTTGCTGCTGGTAGGTGTCGATGGCGGAGGTGGTGAATTCGCTGCTGCCGGAAGCGAAACGGGTGCGTTCCTGCACCCATTTGCGGATGCCCTCGACCCGTTGATAACCCGGCGGCAAATGGCCAAAAGTCTGATTCGCCAACTGTTGCAGCTTGTCCGATTCGCAATAACGGCTGGGGTAGAGATAGGGCAGGACTTCCACCGGCAAGTCGGCAATCGGCATTTCACCGATGTTTTCCGGTTGCTCGACGTGATGGCGAATTTCCACATCAGCCTGATAGGCAATCTGCAGCAGCCCAGGGTTGGCGCGCAGCCGGAGCAAGCGGTGGTGGAGTATCGGGTCGTAGTTAATCGTCGATGCCACCGGCTGACTGATGCTCAACGATTCGTTGACGATGGTCTGGCGGGTGGTGGGCGCGGCGTGAATATTGAAGATGAAATCAGCCGGCTGACATAGGACCTGATAACTGAGATTGATGGAAAACTGGAGGCGGATCATGGCGGGGGCCTTGTTGGAGAATCTTGTTTATCAGACGAGCGCGACAGCGTCTCGTCGAGGAAGCGCAGCAATGCCGCGATGACGGTCAGCAGCACCGGCCCGATGATCACGCCGATCATGCCGAAGGCGGAAACGCCGCCGATGACGCCGACGAAAACGATGAGGACCGATATCGGCGCATGGCGTGAGATCAGCAATGGCCGCAACAGATTGTCGGCGACGGAAACGCCGCTGCCCCAGATCAACATGAAGATCGCCCAGCCCCATTCCGAAGTCGCGGCCAGATAGACGACCGCCGGCACCCAGACGAACGCCGCGCCGACCATCGGCAACAGCGCCAAAAATGCCGCCATCACGCCGAACACCACGGCGGAAGGCAATCCGGCGATGGCGAAGCCGATGCCGACCAAGGCGCCCTGGGCGATGGCGGTCATCACTTCGCCATAAACCACGGCACGCGTGGTGTCACCGATCAGCTTGAGCAAATCGCGGCGCTGCAACGGTTCCATTGGCACCAGGCGAACAACTCGGGCAAGCATTTGGCGGCCATCACGCAAGAAAAAAAACAGCAGGAACAGCATCATGAAGAAGTGGATGGTCGTGTTCAGTGCGCTGAGCAGAAAGTTGCCGCCGGTGGCCGCCAGCGACTTCATCAGTATCTGGACGGCATTAACCAGCCAACCCTGCAGTTGTGCGGTGCTGGCGGTGAGGTGCTGACGCAGCCACTCGGCCAGGCTGCCGATCAGGGGATAGCGCTCCAGTTGCGACAGCAAACTGGCATCGAAGCGCAGCGGCTGCTGCTGCAAGTGTGTGGCCAGTTCGGCAATCTGGTTGGCGAATGCCATTCCCAGGCTGAGCAGTGGCCCGGCCAGCAGGATAGGCACCAGCAGCGTGATGATGCCCGCCGCCAGGTTGGCGCGTCCGTTCAGCTTGCGGGTCAGCCAGCCCTGCAGTGGCGCCAGCAGGAAGGCGAGGCCAATACCCCAGGCCAGCGCTCCCCAGAACGGCGCCAGCATCCAGTACAACGCGAGGCCGAACAGTGCCGCGACAGCGATCACGAAGGCGTTACGGTAGAGGTCCATGTTCATCGCCGGCCCCCTCTGAAGTGCAGCACGTAGGGCGGAAAAGCGATAGCGCCGTCCGCCAACGCTCGGAGCATACGGCGGAAGGCGCCGGCAAGAGACCGCCGGCTTTTCCGCCCTACATGCTCAATCGGAACCGAAGGGTTACCGTTCAGCCTGAGCTTGTCGAAGGATTCATGCATCGAAAAACCTCACCTGATTGCCGCCCGCCTCTTTGGCTTGATACATAGCCTTATCGGCCCACTTGATGACTTGCTCGGCGCCGACCTCATGATCCAGGAATAGGATCAAGCCAATACTCGATGAGCAATGATGCTCAACCGTGGTTTCCGCTTTGCCCTCGGGCTTGATCTTCAGCACATAGGGTTGGCCCAGGATGGCGCGGATTTTTTCGGCGACGCCACCGGCTTCCCGAGTTGCTTCGGCGTTGTCCTTGCCCAGTTCTCTGAGTATCACGACAAACTCATCGCCGCCGAATCGAGCGATGTCGTCCACCGCACGCACGCAAGCACGAATGCGCTCCGCTACCTCGATCAACAGCAAGTCGCCGGCATGATGTCCGTGCGCGTCATTCAGCGATTTGAAATTATCCAGATCCAGGAAGATCAGCGCGCCATGGCTGGCACTGCGCTTGCTCGCAGTCATCGCCTGCACCAGGCGGTCGTTCAGCAGGCGGCGATTGGGCAGCCCGGTCAAGCTGTCATGCAAGGCCAGATTGAGAATTTGCGCCTCGGCCAGCTTGCGTTCGGTGATGTCGCGCGCTGCCGCGAACACGCCTTGCAGCCGTCGGTCCCGATCGTAGAAAGTGGTCGCATTGTAGGAAACCACGGTTTCCCCGCCGTCGCGGTCGCGCGCGGTGAGCTCGTAGTTGGTGACCCTGTTTTTGCTCAGCACCAGTTTGATGCTCGCCTCGGCCCGCTCCGGATCGGTGAAGTAGTTCTTGAACGGCGCGCCGATCAGTTCGTCGCGCGTGCAACCGGTGAGCGCCTCCATCTGTTTGTTGACGTCGGTGATGATGCCGGCCGGGTCGGTCGTCATCAGTGCATCGATGTTCGCTTCGAACAGCGAGCGTGTGTAGAACTGCTGGTCACGCAGGCGCTGACCAAGTTGCAACCGCTCCGCCTCGATCTGCTTGCGCGCGGTGTTGTCGGTACCGATCAGCAGGTAGCCGATGATGCCATCCTGATCGTCGCGCAAGGCGGTGACCGAAACGACCGCCGGGAAACGGCTGCCATCCTTGCGGATGTAGGTCAGCTCGTAGATATCCTCGATGCCGCGCGATGCCTTGAATACCATGGCTTCGAAGCCTGGCGCGATGGGTGTGTCGAGTTCGGCGCTCAGCATCGCGGACCGCGCAATCAGTTCCTGCGGATCGGAAATATCGGCCGGGGTGATCCGGTTGATGACGTCGGCGGCGGCGTAGCCCAGCATGCGCTCGGCGCCAACATTGAAGATCTGGATCACACCGTTGGCATCAGTGGCGATGCTGGAAAAATTGGCGCTATTGAAGATCGCATGCTGCAACGCGCCGGTCTTGAGCAAAGACTCCTGGCGTAGTAACTCGCTGAAGCTGCCTGCATTCTCGGCAGCGGGATCAGGCATAACGGGATCGTGGATGGTTTCAGACAT
>CAZUSF010000259.1:0-3968 GCA_964623355.1 uncultured Thiobacillus sp.
CTGCTCCACTCGCTGGCCTTTTGCTCGGCCTGGGCTGCGTGTTGGTCCAGCCTGGCCTGCATATCATGGAGATCCCGGCGCAGGCTTTCCAACTCTGGCGCCAATTTATCGGTCCTCGCATCGGACTCAGCGAAACGCGCGGCAAGCCGCTGATCGATGTCGGCCCGCAAAGCATCGAAATCCGGCTGCGGCCTGGCCGCCTCGGCTTCCAGGGGAAGTAACCGTTGTTCCAGGGCCTGCAAGCGGTTGCCTAGCGTTTCCGCATCGACCACACCGCGCCCGAGTTCTTCCATGGTCGCCGCCTGATGATTCAGCCGTTCGCCCCATTCCGCCAGCTTCTTGCGCTGATTGCCTGATTCCACTTCCAGGTATTGCCCAATCTCGGCCATGAAATCGTCGTGCAAAGGCGCCACAGCCGCGCCCACCAGACGCTCCAGCAAGGCATGCACCTCGGCCATGTCGATGGACGCGGCTGGCTCGATCACAGCCGGCTGCGGCGCTTCGGCAACCACAGGAGCAACCTCGGCGACAGGGGCTTCCGCACTCAACTTCGGCAGCGAGGCAAGGAGGTTTTCCAGCACGCCGGTGGCCGGCGGCTTGGTGATGGCGTCGATGGCGCCGGCCGCGCGGGACTCCTGGACGAAAGTGGCCTCGTCGTTGCCGCTGACAATGATGACCGGGATATCCCGGATGGCAGGTGACGCCTTGATCCGCCGGGTCACTTCGAAACCATCCATCTCCGGCATCATGTGGTCCATGAAGATCATGTCGGGCCGGTGCTGGGCAAGGTAATCCAGGGCATGCTGGCCCGACTCCGCCAGATCAACCTTGACGCCGATCGCCTCCAGCTTCTTCATCATGGTCAGACGACCGACTTTCGAGTCATCCACGACGAGTGCGCGCACGTCTTGCATAGGCCTCTTCCTCTGCAGAAATTGGAAATGCGACGTTACCATCGAAAGAGCACTCTGAGACCGGTCCAAACGAATCAACCTGCCGGCTTTGCCTTACGAAAACCGCTACCCGGATCGAACATTAGCAATTTCTAATTTTGTGCGACCAACGTCGCATATTTCATTCCACTGTCTCCGTAGCATGCAGTCCATCGGTTAAGCCAATGCAAACAAAGCGCGGCGAGACCTCCCGAAAACGGTTCGAAAGAACCTTCGATCATTGGATGTAAGGAGACAACACCATGCTGTTCAAACAACTTTTCGATACAACCTCGTGCACCTACACCTATCTGCTGGCCGATACCGAAAGCCGTCAAGCGGTTCTGATCGACCCGGTTTACGAGCAACTCGACCGCGATCTGGCGGTACTGCGTGAACATGATCTGAAGCTGGCGTGGGTGCTCGATACCCACGTGCATGCCGACCACGTCACCGGCGCCAATGCACTCAAGGCAGCCACCGGTGCGCAATCGGCGGTCGGCGATGGCTGCAACGCCAGCGGCTTCGATCATCAGTTGCATGACGGTGACGAACTGCGCTTCGGCAACGAAGTGCTGCGCGTTATCGGCACGCCCGGCCACACCCACGGCAGCATCTCGTATCAATGGCGCGACCGCGTGTTCACCGGCGACGCGCTGCTGATCGGCGGTTGCGGCCGGACCGACTTCCAGGCCGGCGACGCCGACACGCTGTACTTCAGCATCACCGAAAAGCTGTTCAAGCTGGCCGATGAAACCCTGGTCTATCCCGGCCACGACTACAACGGCCGCCGGGTCAGCTCGATCGGCGAAGAAAAGTCGCTCAACCCGCGCCTGGCCGGCAAGAACAAGGATGAGTTCGTCGCCATCATGAACGGTCTGGATTTGCCCAAGCCGCGCCTGATCGACATCGCCGTACCCGCCAACCTGGTTGGCGGCAAGCTTTGATCCAAAACATCAACTGAACTGGAGACACATCATGCAAACCATTACCGCTTCCACTCTCGCCAACATGCAGCAGCAAGGCGTTGTCAATCTGATCGATGTTCGCACCCCGGCCGAGTTCGGCGCCACCCATGCCAAGGGCGCGACCAACATTCCGCTCGACAAGCTGGAGCCGAGTTCGCTCGCCTACTGCAACGGCAACACCGTGTACTTCATCTGCAAATCCGGCATCCGCGCCCAGAAGGCGATGGAAAAGCTGGCTGGTGCCGGCTTCAGCAACATGGTTCAGGTCGAAGGCGGCATCGACGCCTGGATCGATGCCAAGCTGCCGGTACAGAAGGGCAAGAAAGCGCTTGGCCTGGAACAGCAGGTACGCGTCATCGTCGGCGGCATGTCCCTGCTCGGCGCCGGCATCGTCATGGCCGGCCAGCCGCTCGGCCTGGCCATCGTCGCCGCCATGGGCGCCGGCATGATCTACGCCGGCATCACCAACAATTGCGGCATGGCGATGATGCTGGCGAAAGCACCCTGGAACCAGAACGCCAGTGCCTGCCAGACACCGGCGATGTCCTCCTGAACCCTGGCTTAGCCTTGGTCATCCGCAAAACCGGCCTTGATGGCCGGTTTTGCTTTTTAAACGCCGCTTATCTTCGATTCTCCCTTCTCCACTTTTCCTCTTTGCCCTGTCAGCAATTCGCCGGGGAAGGTTAAGATTTGCCCTGGCAGCGCCGTTCTTTCTCGATTCAATCAAGTTTTGCGGCTTAACGGGCGCATAAAACCAGCTGCTAACTTCGAAGATAAGCGGAACGAACAATGGCATTGAAAAAACAGGCCGCCGCAGCGGCGAAAATTGCGGCACACCAGGAATTCACCGATCCGGCATTGAAAATGGCGGTAAAGATTCCCTCCCCGCCGCCATTGCTCGATCAACTCATGCGGCTGCTTGAGATGCCCAATGCCCGCATGGAAGACATCAGCGATGTGATTCAGACCGATGCCGGCCTGACCGCCAGACTCTTCCGAATGTTGGCGAAACCGATCTATGGCTTGCGGCGACCGCCCGAAACGGTTGCTCAGGCAATCTCACTGGTTGGCCTGACGACCGTCGCCGAACTGGTGAAAGGCCTCTCGCTGGAAAAAGCCATCTATGGCGATTCCAAGTTCTATCCCTGGTTCTGGGATCGTGCCAACGACATCGCCGCCTATGCCGCAACCATCGCCTGGAAACAACGCACCGCCTGCAATCTGTTTCCCGAGCACGTCAAGCTGGCCGGGTTGTTCATGGACTGCGGCGTGCCGATCCTGATTCAGCACATCGACAAATACGAATACGCCTTCATCACCGCCAATGGCCACGTCTGGCCGAATGTGCTGAGTGAAGACAAACGTTTCGATACCGACCATGCGGTCGTCGGCTACATGGCAGCGCGTCACTGGAAACTGCCGGACTACGTTTGCCAGGCCGTGCGCTGGCATCACGACGCGATCAACGTCAACGACAAATCAGCGACTCTGGTGGCCATTCTGCAAACCGCGCAACACATCTACAACCTGCAATCCATGAAGGACGATAGCGACTGGGAAGCGCAGGAAGCGACGGCGCTGAATGAAATCGGCATCAGCAAGGAAGGCCTGCCCGAATTTGAGGATGAAATCGCGGAACGCTGCAGAACTTAGTCAGCAGCCTGGCTGGAATGCTCCGGCGCGCCAACCTCACGTCACGATACCCATGAATCCGCCATCATCTCCGCCAGACGACGCACTCGACCCGGTGCAGATCAGTGAAAACGACGGTATCCGCTTCCTGCATCTGGGCGGCACTGCGGTGCAAAGCGCCATGCGCCTCCGCGCGCCGCATCAACTGGAACTGGAATACACCCGTTCCATGATGGGTTTTCTGCTGTTCAAGAAGCAAGCACCCAACATCGCACTGATCGGGCTGGGCGGCGGATCACTCGCAAAATTCATCCATCGCCATTTGCCGGCAAGCCGGATTGCCGCAGTAGAAATCCACCCGCAAGTCATCACCGCCGCGCGCAACTGTTTCGGGCTGCCCGCCGATGACGAGCGTCTGCGCGTGATCGCCAGCGAC
>CAZUSF010000260.1:0-3966 GCA_964623355.1 uncultured Thiobacillus sp.
TGGCAGATCAGCAATCGGGTGGTCATTGAACATGGCGTTTTGTCGATAGATCACAGCAAGAACGTCAAGCAGATCACGCTGGCGCAAGCGCAAGGCGGTTTCAAGGCAGACCTCGGGGTCGGGCTGTTTCAAAACCGGTTTAAGACCGAGTTGAGCTTCAACGAGACGAGCTTGCCCGGCAAGCGGTTGTCGATGACGACCCGGATTGTCACCGCGCCGGTGATCTACATTGCCAGCGATTTGCCGAAGGATTCCTGCGCCTTCAAGCTGGTGCTGGATCATGAAATGAAGCACCACGACTATGACCTGGAAGTGCTGCGCAGCATGCCGGATGAAGTCCGCCAGTTCAGCCAGGACATATTCGATACCGCCGCGATTGAACGGACCGGCAGCCTGAATCAGGAGCGGGCACGCAACCGCTTCTTCCAGCAGTTCAATTACGTCTATCAGGCACTCGGCCAGATGCGGCATCCGTTCATCGACAGCCCCGAGTCGTATCGTGATCTGAGCGGGCAGTGCAATGGTGAACTCGGCCGTTTGCTGGCGGGCAAGCCGAATCAAGCGAATTCGACTCGGCCAGCCGCCGCAAAGGTTGCGAAATAAGCAGCGGCTGGAAACTGTTCTGCCTTTACTAATGAATGCTGTCAAGAATTGGCAAGATGGCAATGTTAGAATCTTGCGTTTTTCTGAACGGACACATTTCAATGGCCCGCGCCCTCCGCAACATCGCCATCATCGCGCACGTCGACCATGGCAAGACCACGCTGGTTGACAAGCTTCTGCAACAAGCCGGCACCTACGCTGCTCACCAGCAGGTGACTGAACGCGTGATGGATTCCAACGACCTGGAAAAGGAGCGCGGCATCACCATTCTGGCGAAGAACACCGCCATCGACTATCAGGGTTATCGCATCAACATCGTCGATACCCCCGGCCACGCCGACTTCGGCGGTGAAGTCGAGCGCGTGCTCGGCATGGTCGATGGTTGTCTGCTGCTGGTCGACGCGGTCGAAGGCCCGATGCCGCAGACCCGTTTCGTCACACGCAAAGCACTGCAACACGGTCTGAAGCCGATCGTCGTGGTGAACAAGGTCGACCGTCCCGGCAGTCGCCCGGACTGGGTCATCAACGAAACCTTCGACCTGTTCGACAAATTGGGCGCGACCGACGAACAGATGGACTTCCCGGTGGTGTTCGCCTCGGCGCTGCAAGGCTGGGCGACGCTTGATCTGGAAGAGCACCTGAAGAATCCGGCGACCGATATGGAAGCCATGTATCAGACCATCCTGAAGCATGTTGAACCGCCCAGCGGCAACCCGGACGAGCCGCTGCAGATGCAGATCGCTGCACTGGATTACTCGAAGTATCTGGGGCGTCTCGGCGTTGGTCGCATCCAGCGCGGCCGCATGAAGCTGAACCAGGAAGTCATGGTGCTGCTCGGCGAAGAATTCAAGGAAAAGGCTCGCATTGGCACTATTCTCGGTTTCCGCGGCCTCGACCGCGTACCGGTTGAAGAAGCCGAAGCCGGCGACATCATCATCATCTCCGGCATCGATCACGTTGCCATCGGCGCCACCATCGCCGACATCGATCAACCCGAAGCACTGCCGGTGATCGCCATCGACGAGCCGACCCTGACCATGAACTTCATGGTCAACACCTCGCCGTTCGCCGGCAAGGAAGGCAAGTTCGTCACCAGCCGTAACATCCGCGATCGTCTGCAGAAAGAGTTGTTAGTCAACGTCGCGTTGCGCGTGGAAGACACGGAAGACACCGACGTCTTCATCGTTTCCGGTCGCGGCGAACTGCATCTGACCATCCTGCTGGAAAACATGCGTCGCGAAGGCTTCGAGCTGGCCGTGTCGCGGCCGCGCGTGGTTACGCGTGAAATGGATGGTGAAAAGCAGGAGCCGTATGAACTGCTCACCATCGACGTGGAAGAAGAACATCAGGGCGCGATCATGGAAGAAATCGGTCGCCGTCGCGGCGATCTGCTCGACATGGTGCCGGACGGCCAGGGCCGGGTGCGCCTGGAATACCGTATTCCCGCGCGCGGCCTGATTGGCTTCCAGGGCGAATTCATGACCATGACGCGCGGTACCGGCATCATGAGCCACGTCTTCGACGACTGGGGTCCGATCCGTCCCGACATGCCTGAGCGTCGCAACGGCGTGCTGATTTCCGGTGAAGACGGCCCTGCTGTCGCCTATGCGCTATGGAAATTGCAGGATCGTGGTCGCATGTTCGTCAAGCACAATGATCCGCTGTACGAAGGCATCATCATTGGTATCCATAGCCGTGACAACGATCTGGTGGTCAATCCGATCAAGGGCAAACAGCTCACCAACGTGCGCTCCTCCGGTACCGACGAAGCTGTGCGCCTGGTGCCGCCGGTCCTGATGTCTCTGGAAGCCGCCGTTGAATTCATCGCCGATGACGAGCTGGTTGAAATCACGCCGAAAAGCATCCGCATCCGCAAGCGCTTCCTGAAAGAGCACGAGCGCAAACGGGCCAACCGCGAAGGCTGAGCTTTTTTATCGGAGAGAGCGCCTGTGCCGGGCTTCTGGAACACGCTCTTTTCGCACAAGCTCCTTTCCCGGCCCGAGGCGGTCGGTGATGATCTTGCCTCGGGTGCTGAGTGGCAGAAAGCGGTGTCTTCGACACTTGCCCTGCCACTTTTTTTCGGCCTGTCTGAATCGGAAAGGAACTCGTTGCGTGACTTGGCTGAGCAATTGCTGACAGATAAAGCCTTGACGCCGGTTTCAGGCGCCGGACTTGATGCATCCCTGCGCGCCGCGATTGCCTTGCAGGCGGCTTTACCGATCCTGAACCTGGGTTATCCGGCATACCGGGGCTGGCGCGAAATCATTCTGTATCCGGGCGAGTTCGTGCCCGACCGCGAAATCACCGATGACTTCGGTATCGTGCATCGGGTGCGCCAGCCGCTCAGTGGCGAGGCCTGGGAAGGCGGGCCGCTGGTGTTGTCGCTCGATGATGTCGCGGCATCCGGCCATTGCCAGGGCTACAACGTGGTGATTCACGAATTCGCCCACAAGCTGGATATGCGCAATGGCTCGGTGAATGGCCTGCCGGCGCTGCACGCCGGCATGTCGGTGGAAGCCTGGTCAGGCATCTTCAATGCCGCCTATACCGATTTTTGCCGTCGCGTCGATGCGGACGAAGAAACGGAAATCGATCCTTACGCGAGCGAAAGCCCGGCCGAGTTCTTTGCCGTGCTGAGCGAGTATTTTTTTGAAGCGCCGGATATCCTGTTCGACGACTATCCGGCGGTCTATGAACAACTGCGCCAGTATTACCGGCAAGATCCGTTGACTCGGCTGGCGCCGTTTTTGCAAGGGGTGGAAACATCATGACACTGCAACATCACGACCATAAACACGAGGAAGCCTGCAAGGGGCAGTGCATTTTCGATACCGATCTGCATCATTTCGAAAGTGATGTGATCGAGGCCTCGCATCATCAAATCATCTTGGTCGATCTCTGGGCGGAATGGTGCGGTCCCTGCCATTTCCTGACGCCGGTGCTGGCCAAGGTGGTTCCCGAGTTCGCCGGCAAGGTCAAGCTGGCCAAGGTCGAGGTGGATGAGGACGAGAACATGAAGCTGGCCGGCCGCTATGGCGCACGTGGTTTCCCCACCGTCTTGCTGTTCAAGAACGGCGAGGAAGTGGCGCGCTTCCATAGTGCCAAGCCGGAACACTTCGTTCGCGAGTTCATCGCCGAACATCTGTAACCGCGCTTGACGTGAACATCGCCCAGCGCGCCGAGGATATCGAGCCGTTTCGCGTCATGGCGATCCTGGCGCGGGCACGCGAACTGGAAGCGGCCGGGCACGACATCATTCATCTGGAAGTCGGCGAACCTGATTTCGCGACGCCGGCGCCGATCGTCGAAGCCGGCATCGCCGCATTGCGCGCCGGGCAGACGCATTACACACCGGCGCTCGGC
>CAZUSF010000261.1:0-3966 GCA_964623355.1 uncultured Thiobacillus sp.
TCGACCCGGTGCTACTGCATGGCCTGGCGCGCAATCGAGGCGGACGCCTGGAGCGGGCGCGACGGATTGGTGATGAACTGGCCAAAATCGGCATTGGCGGCGCTTTTGCAGGCGCCCGCAAGCTGGCGGAAAACCAGGAACTGATCAGTCGCACGCATTTCGCCCGTTTCATGATCGAAAGCGGTGTGGCCAAGAACATGAAGTCGGTTTTCAAGCATTTTTTGGTCAAGGGCAAGCCAGGCTATGTTTCGCACGAATGGGCCAGCCTGGAAAACGCGCTGACCTGGATTCACGCCGCCGGCGGTGTTGCGGTGCTGGCGCATCCCGGGCGGTATCAGATCGGCAGCGAAAAAATGCGCCTGCTGCTGAGTGAATTCAAATATCTCGGTGGCAGCGGCATTGAAGTCGTCACTGGCAGCCATACCGCTGAGCATGTGCCGCAGTACGCCGCACTGGCGGTTGAATTTGACCTGATGGCGTCAATCGGCTCCGATTTTCACGCGCCTGGCGAAGGCGGCCGTGAACTCGGTCGCTTGACTGCGCTGCCGGAGCGATGCAAACCGATCTGGCAAGCCTGGAATTGAACCCAACACACTATGAGCCAACATTTTTATCTGCACCCCGATAACCCGCAGCAGCGACTGATCCGAGAAGCGGTAAAACTGCTCAAGTCGGGCGGTGTCATGGTTTATCCAACCGATTCCTGCTATGCCATCGGCTGCATGATCGGCAACAAGGAAGGCATGGAACGCATTCGTGTAATTCGTGGCGTCGACGACAAACACATGTTTACCCTGATCTGCCGTGATTTATCTGAAATCTCCCGTTTTGCGCTGGTTGATAACAAACAGTACCGCATGCTCAAGTCGGTGACGCCAGGCGGCTATACCTTCATTCTCGAGGCCACCAAGGAAGTACCGCGCCGATTACAGCATCCGAAACGCAGCACAATCGGTTTGCGCGTGCCGGAACATCCGGTGGTGGCGATGTTGCTGGCTGAACTGAATGAGCCGATTTTGTCGATGACGCTGCAATTGCCGGGTGACGAGTATCCGTTGAACGACCCGGAAGACATTCTCGAACGCATCGGAAACCGAATCAATGTCATGCTTGATAGCGGTTTCTGCGGCATTGAATCGACCACCGTGGTTGATTTGACTGGCGCTACGCCTGAGTTGATTCGCGCTGGAACGGGTGATATCCGACGCCTGGGATTTGAATAAATACTTATTACAAACAAAGAGTAATCATTGGAACTTAATCTAATACAAAAGATAGCTGTGTTCGCTTTGCCGGTGATTTTTGCGATCACCCTGCATGAAGCGGCGCATGGTTACGCCGCGCTACGCTTTGGCGATCGCACGGCGGAATCGCAAGGCCGCATCAGCCTGAACCCGATTCGCCATTTCGATCTGGTTGGTACGCTGATCGTGCCGTTGACCATTCTGGTGATTTCCAAACTGACTGGCGGCGCCGGCATTCTGTTTGGCTGGGCGAAGCCGGTGCCGGTCAATTTCAACAACTTGCGTCGTCCCAAGCAGGACATGCTCTGGGTTGCCGCCGCTGGTCCTGGCGCCAATCTGTTGATGGCGCTGATCTGGGCCGGTTTGATCAAACTGGCATTCGCCATGCCCGGCAGCTCCTTTGCGATGCCCCTGGCGCTGATGGGCGCAGCCGGAATTTTCATCAATGCCGTGCTGATGGCGCTCAACCTGATTCCCTTGCCGCCGCTGGATGGCGGCCGCATTGCAGTCAGCTTGTTGCCGAGGCATCTGGCCTACCAACTGGCGCGCATCGAGCCCTACGGCATCTTCATTCTGCTCGGCTTGATGTTCATGGGGTTGCTTGGCATCTTCATGTGGCCGCTGATCCAATCGCTGATTCAACTGGCGGCGTTCGTCTTCGGTATCAATCCGGTTGAACTTCTCGCCCTTATTCAAATTGTTTTGAACTGACGGAAAACTCCATGTACGCAGATCGCGTTCTCTCCGGCATGCGCCCCACCGGCAGCCTGCACCTTGGCCACTACCACGGCGTCCTGAAAAACTGGATCAGGCTGCAACATGAATACGAATGCCTGTTCTTTGTTGCCGACTGGCACGCGTTGACCACGCATTACGACAATCCGCTCGGCATCGAGCAGGCGACCTGGGAAATGGTCATCGACTGGCTGGCGGCCGGCGTTGATCCTACCAAATCGACCTTGTTCATCCAGTCGCAGGTGATCGAACACGCCGAGCTGCATCTGCTGCTGTCGATGATGACGCCGCTGGGCTGGCTGGAACGGGTGCCGACCTACAAGGATCAGCAGGAAAAGCTGACCGAGAAAGACCTTTCGACCTACGGCTTCCTTGGCTACCCGCTGCTGCAAAGCGCCGACATCCTGATCTACCGTGCCAACCAGGTGCCGGTGGGCGAGGATCAGGTGCCGCATATCGAGTTCTCGCGCGAGATCGCTCGCCGCTTCAACCATCTTTATGGCAAGGAACTCGGCTACGAAGAAAAGGCCGAGGCAGCGGTGAAGAAACTGGGCGGCAAGAAGGCCAAGCTGTATCAGGAACTGCGCACTCGCTATCAGCAGGAAGGCGATGACGAGGCGCTCGAATCCGCCCGCGCCTTGCTTGGCGAGACGCAGAACCTGTCGCTCGGCGACAAGGAACGGCTATACGGTTATCTCGAAGGCGGCGGCAAGATGATCCTGACCGAGCCGCAAGCCTTGCTCACCGAAGCCTCGAAAATGCCGGGACTGGACGGCCAGAAAATGTCCAAGTCGTACAACAACACCATTTCGATGCGGGAAGAACCGGAAGCGGTGACCCGGAAAATCCGCACCATGCCGACCGACCCGGCGCGCGTGCGCCGGACCGACACGGGTTCACCCGACAATTGCCCGGTTTGGCAACTGCATCAGGTTTATAGCGGCGACGATGTCAAAAACTGGGTGATTCAAGGCTGCACCAGCGCCGGCATCGGCTGCCTGGATTGCAAACAGCCGGTGATTGACGCGGTCCTGAAGGAATTGGCGCCCATCCAGGAGCGCGCCCGCGCTTATACCGAAGATCCGGATACGGTGAAGAACATCATCGCCGATGGTTGCGAGAAGGCGCGCGATCTGGCGCGCGAGACCATGCGCGATGTACGTGAAGCGATGGGGTTGAATTACGGTTGATGCAAACGCTGACCGCGTCAGCGTGTCTGAAATCCAGCCTGACTCTGGGGCTGGATGGTGGCAAGGCCGGGTTGGGGAAATGGTTGTTGATCTTGAACGATCTTGAAATCTCGCATCCCGGCCGCACCAAGTTATCGACTTGCTGACGGAAATATCCCATGAAAGAAGATCTAGACACGCTCGAAGGCGAATTAGTCAAACCGGGCGAACCCGGCGGCGCTGCGCCGACGCCGAATCTGCCGGCGCAAACCCTGCCGGCGACGGTCTACATCCTGCCGCTGACCGAGAAGCCGTTTTTCCCGGCGCAGACCCTGCCGCTGATCATGAATGAAGGGCCGTGGGCGGAGACGGTGAAGCGGATCGGCGATGCCGGCCATCATCTGGTTGGCCTGGTCATGGTGCATGGCGATATTTCGGACGACGCACGGCCGGAAGACTTCTATGGCACCGGTACGCTGGTGCGCATGCATCATCCGATGCGTTCGGACGGCAAGATCCAGTTCATCGCCGAAGGCATCACCCGCTTCAAGGTCGCCGAGTGGCTTTCCGGCAAGGCGCCTTATTTCGCCCGCGTCGAATACCCCGCCGAGACCCGGCAGGCCACCAGCGGCGAAGAGATCAAGGCGTATGCGCTGGCGATCATCAATTCGATCAAGGACTTGCTGCCACTCAACCCGCTGTACAGCGAAGAACTCAAGTTCTTTCTGAACCGTTTCTCGCCCAACGAGCCGGCCCTGCTGGCCGACTTTGCCGCCAGCCTGACTACTGCGCCCAAGGAAAAATTGCAGGAAGTGCTG
>CAZUSF010000262.1:0-3955 GCA_964623355.1 uncultured Thiobacillus sp.
TGGCTGCTGTAGTACCAGTTGGCGCCCTGAAAACGGAATTCCTTGTCGGTTTTGACTTTTTGCGCCGAGAGCAAGGCAACCTGTTTGGTTTGTTTGTCGAGCAGGGTGGTGAGGCGGTCGAGCGTGTAGAGGTGATATTCAAACAGGCTCTCTTGCTGCATCTGGGGTGCGGCATCGGCCATTGCCATGCTTTTCATCATCATCGGCATGCGGCCTTGTTCCGGCTGGGTGCGGTTGACTTCGCCGGCGACCAGTTGCAGACGTGCATTCGGGTAGGCCGTGCCGCTGGTGTTGGTGAGGGTGACCCAGCCATTCAGGTCGATGCTGTTTTCCTGCGCTGAAAGTTCTGCCACGTAGTCGGCTTTCCAGGTCAGGCCGCCGGTGAGGTAGCTTAATTCCATGCTGGTTTCGGCTTGCGTGTTGGCATTCAGAAAGCCGGTGGCGGGAACATCGGTGTTGAACAGCATGGAGAGTGTTGGTTGATCGCGCAGTGAACTGGGGACGCTGCCAAACCCGATGCGGCCCGGGATGCCGGTTTCAACCCGGTCCTTGAACTGGAGTACGACACCGTCGTTTGCTGCCACCACCATGGCGTGTTCGGCGAACTCAACGCCCGTGATCGGCTGGGTGCGGATGACGCGGACTGTTTCCCCGACTGATTTTTCCAGCAGCTTTTGCGGGGTCAGCAGGTCAAAGTCGAAGTTCTGTTCCAGCAAGCTCAGCTTGCGGCCATCGGTCGAGCGCAGGAGTGCGGTTTCAGCTTGCAGTTGAGCCGAAACACCGCGCCAGGCAAGCAGGTTTTCGCCATTCTGGACGCGTATTTTGCGGCCATCCTTGATCAGGGCCAGGTCGCCGTTGTAGATGGTGACGGCGAGCGCGGTTTGATCCGCTGCAGTGGTAATCCGTTCATCGAGTGCGAAAACGGGACTGGCGGCAAGTAGCGCAAGTACGAGCAGGGTGGGTTTCATTCAAGTTCTCCAGGCGGACAGGCGTCCGTATTAATCAGTAAATCAACACCGGCATCCGGATGAATTGCCGCTGCGGGAATGGTTGCGCCCTGTCGCCATGCGCTCAGGGCCTCGCGCTTGTCGGCGCCACGGATGAGAAATAACACACAACGCGAATGGGATAAACGTCGGGCGGACAGCGTAACGCGTTCTGGCGGTGGCTTGGGTGCGTCGAATACCGGCAGTACATCGGCTGATTCTGAGGCTGAACCGATGACGTTGCCGGGGAACAGGCTGGCGGTATGGCCATCCTGGCCGAGACCGAGCAGCACCAGATCGAAGGCGCCCTGGTTTTGAAGTTGCTCCGCATAAAGCCTGGCGGCTGTTGTCGCGCCATGCTCGGCAGGAATGATATGGATGTTGGCAGCGGGAATGTCGACCCGATCCAGCCAGGCTGCCGACGCCATCCGGCTGTTGCGTTGCGGATCATCCTGCGGCAGGCAGCGTTCGTCGCCAAACCAGATCTGCCAGCGCGACCAATCGTGCTGCTGTTCGGCCAGGGCGCGATAAAGTTGTTCCGGCGTGCCGCCGCCGGCCAGGACGAGATGGAAGATTCCCCTTGCGGCCAGCGCGGAATCCGCAGCCTGATTGACCCAGGAGACCGCGGTTGCCAACCAGTTCGAAGCATCGACAACATGCCAGCGTGGTCGAGATGAATGGGGCGATAACAAGTCCGGCTGGGTGATGCGCATCGGTTTAATGGGGGAAAGCAGATAAAATCAACCGAATTTTAGCTGCTTCTGACGCGAATCCCGCCCGCCATGACCCCTGTTCTGATTTTTGATATCGAAACCATCCCGGATATCGACGGCCTGCGCCGTCTTCACAATGTAGGCCCGGAGGCCAGCGATCACGAGGTGGCCGAGATGGGGATGCTGATGCGTCGCCAACAAACCGGCGGCTCCGACTTTCTGCCGCACTATCTTCAGCGTGTGGTGACCATCTCCTGCGTGCTGCGTACCGAAAAAACCTTCAAGGTCTGGTCGCTTGCGCATCCGGAAACCAGCGAGGCCGAGATGCTGCAACGCTTCTTCGACGGCATCGAAAAATACACGCCGCAGATCGTGTCCTGGAACGGTGGCGGTTTCGATCTGCCGGTGTTGCATTACCGTTCCATGCTGCACGGCGTCAGCGCGCCGCGCTATTGGGATTGGGGCGATGATGATCGCGATTTCAAATACAACAATTACCTGAATCGTTATCACACCCGCCATCTTGATCTGATGGATGTGCTGGCGATGTTCCAGGGCCGCGCCAATGCGCCGCTGGATGCGCTGGCCAAGCTGTATGGCTTTCCCGGCAAGCTGGGCATGGATGGCAGCGCGGTGTGGGATGCGTTCCAGCGTGGCGAGCATGACGCCATCCGCGATTACTGCGAGACCGATGTGGTGAATACCTATCTGGTTTTTCTGCGCTTCCAGAAGATGCGCGGCGTGCTGACGGCGGCGCAATACGATGATGAAATTGCCGTCGTGCGCGATTCGCTGGAGGAGATTGGCGCCGATCACTGGTTCGAATTTCTGGAGGCGTGGCCGGCATGAGCGAGATTGATGCCGCGATGCAGACGGACAAACAGAAGGACAAGCAGACGGCGAAACAGAAGGACATGGCGGCAGCGATGCTGCCATTGCAGATTGAATCACTGGACCACGAAGGCAAAGGCATCGGTCGCCGCGAAGGCAAGACGATCTTTGTCGATGGCGCGTTGACCGGCGAAACGGTGATCGCCTCCAGCTATCGTAAAAAACCTGAATTCGAGTTGGCTCAGACGACCCAAATCATCAAGGCCAGCCCGTATCGGGTGACGCCCAAGTGCACCTGGTTCGGTATCTGTGGCGGTTGTACGCATCAGCATCTGGATGAAGCGGCGCAAGTCGCGGCCAAGCAGCGGGTGCTGGAAGATTGTTTCCAGCATATCGGTAAGGTGCAGCCGGAATCCATGTTGTCGCCGATCCATGGCCCGACCTGGGGCTACCGCACGCGGGCGCGACTTTCTGTGCGTCATGTGCCGAAGAAAGGCGGCGTCCTGGTCGGCTTCCACGAACGGCGCAGCAGCTATGTCGCCGACATGACCAGTTGCGAGGTCTTGTTGCCGCAGATTTCAGCCTTGTTGCCCAGGTTGCGCGAGTTGGTGGCGAGTTTGTCGATTCGAGATCGTTTGCCGCAGATTGAGTTGGCGGCAGGCGAGACGTTATCGGTATTGGTTTTGCGCATCATGGATCCGCTGACCGAAGAAGATGAAGGCAAGTTGCGCGATTTTGCCGATCTGCATGGCATTCAGTTCTGGTTGCAACCGAAGGGACCGGAAACCGCGTACCCGTTCCATCCACTGGATGTGGCGGAACTGGCGTATTCATTGCCCGAGTTCAATCTGGAAATGCCGTTTCGGCCGACCGAGTTCACACAGGTCAATCACGGCATCAACCGCATGCTGATCCGGCGCGCGATGCGTTTACTGGATGTGCAGCCGGGCGAGCGGATTGCCGATTTCTTCTGCGGGCTGGGTAATTTCAGTCTGCCCATCGCCCGGCGCGGTGCGCATGTGGTCGGTATTGAAGGCAGCCAGGGCCTGGTCACGCGCGCACTAGAGAATGCGGCGCGCAATGGCTTGGCCGAGCGATGCGAATTCCATGTGGCGAATCTGTTCGAGATGACGCCGGAAAGCTATGCGGCGTTGGGCAGCTTCGATAAGTTGTTGATTGATCCGCCACGTGATGGCGCCATCGAGTTGGTGAAGTCATTGCCGGATGCCGGTGTAGCGGGGGAATTGCCCGCGCGCATCGTCTATGTTTCCTGCAATCCCGCCACCCTGGCGCGCGATGCGGCGGTGCTGGTGCATCAAAAAGGTTACCGGCTGAAAGCCGCTGGCGTGGCCAATATGTTCCCCCACACGGCGCATGTGGAGAGCATTGCGTTGTTTGAACGATAGAACAGCTTTATTGGGTGCT
>CAZUSF010000263.1:0-3950 GCA_964623355.1 uncultured Thiobacillus sp.
TCACCGGCGTGCACTCCAGCTTCGTGCTGCGCCGGGTGATCGACAAGACGGCGTTGCCGGTGGAGTAGGGGGGTGACGCCGCCGCCAATCTGCCTCCAGGCTTGGGTTTACTCGAAGAGCGTGGCGATCTTTGCCAGCACTTCATCCATGAGTGGCACGGGCAATGTATCCACCTTGCGGGCGTTGCGTGCAGCCAGATCGAGTACACGCGGTTGATCGCAACGAATGACGCCGGTGGTCTTGATGCCCGTCACAGGGACCGCAAATCCAAGGCGACGTGCGAAGTCGCCGCCGTTGGTGATCGGGCAGATCACCGGCAACTTGGTGGCTGTGTTGAACGCTTCTGGCGACACCACCAGAACAGGACGGCTGCCACGTTGTTCGTGGCCTTCGCTCGGATCAAGCGACACCAGATAGATGTCGCCCCGTTTCATATCAGTTCGCCGCCTGCGGCAAGTGCATCGACCCATTCCCGCTCTTCAGCCGATTGCGGTTGCGAGTAATCGGAGGCAGCAAGCAGTTCCGCCAGTGTGTAGTGCGGCCGAGGCTTGGGATCGACCACTAAACGGCCATCGGCAACGGATACGCCGACAGTTGCGCCAACTTGCAAATGCAATTGATCCAGAAATGCCGGTGGGACAGCCAACATCACTGAACCGCCGACCTTGCGCAGATTGGTTGTATGCATGACGACCCTCCAAAGGATGTAAGTTATATTGTTGTATAACCATTTTCGATCCTGGCCGCAAGCAGGATTGCGTATTGCCCCGCATGGATCAGTATGTGCGCAAAACATTGACGCCACGCCTCAACCGCCCTAGTCTTTATCGAACGATCGTTCGATAAAGACTGCCATGCCCACCGACTTCGATTACCTCGCCCAACTCCAGGATTACTACGCTGCGCACGGCGCGTTGCCGTCCTACGCGCGCATCGGCGAACTGGTCGGTCTGCGTTCCAAGTCGTCGGTTTCGGCGCTGATCGACCGCTTGGCGGAAGCCGGGTTGCTTCAGCGCACGCCGGACCGGCGCCTGGCACCAGGCGAGGTGTTCTTCGCGCGGCCGCTGGTCGATACCGTGCGTGCCGGTCTGCCGCAGGCGGCCAACGATACCGGCCAGGACAGCATCGCCATCGACCGCTATCTGGTGCGCCAGCCGAGTCGCACAGTGTTGCTCAGCGTGCGCGGCGATTCGATGCAGGATGCCGGTCTGCTGGAAGGCGACAATCTGGTGGTGGACCGCGCTGCGCCGGCGCGGGTGGGCGACATCGTCGTCGCCATCGTCGACAACCAGTTCACCGTCAAATATCTGGCACAGGATGCGCGCGGTTTCTACCTGAAGCCGGGCAACATCGCCTACGCGCCGATCCGGCCGCAAGGGCAACTGGAAATCTACGGCGTGGTGACCGGCAGTTTCCGGCGTTATTGAGTGACATGAAGATGTTTGAATTTCCCTCTCCCGCGCTGCCGCGCACCCCTCCCCCGCTTGCGGGGGAGGGGCTGGGAGCATGCGCCTGTTCGGTTTTTGTTCGGCCGGATGCATCACTTGACTGTGCTGTGATGCATTCCGACTTTCTCATGCCTGTGATCTCGCCGCGCCGGGTTCCGCTGCCGCTGTTCGCCAGCCGCATCCCGGCCGGCTTCCCGTCGCCGGCGGACGACTATGTCGAAGCGCGCCTCGACCTCAACGAACTATTGGTCCAGCGCCAGGAAGCCACCTATTTTCTGCGCGTCAAAGGCGATTCGATGCAGGGCGCCGGTATTCATCCGGGCGATCTGATCGTCGTCGATCGTTCGATCGAGGCACAGGACGGCAGCGTCGTGGTGGCCGAAGTCGATGGTGCGCTGACCATCAAGCGGCTGCGTCTGGGTGACGGCGTCCCGGAACTGCATCCGGACAACCCGGCCTACCCGGTGATCCGCTTCAAGGAAGGCCAGGAACTGCGCATCTGGGGCGTGGTGACCAGTTCCGTGCATACGGTGCGATGAGCTTCGCCCACCGTCATTCCCGCGTATGCGGGAATCCAGTCCTCGTCATTTCCTGGACCCCGGCTTTCGCCGGGGTGACGGCTCAATCATGTACGCCCTGATCGACGGCAACAATTTCTACGTCTCCTGCGAACGGGTGTTCAACCCGGCGCTGGCGCAGACACCGGTGGTCGTGCTGTCCAACAACGACGGCTGCGTGGTGGCGCGCAGCAACGAGGTGAAGGCGCTCGGCGTGAAGATGGGCGTGCCCTGGTATCAGATTCGGGAACTGGCGGAAAAGCACGGCATTCGCGCGTTTTCCAGCAACTACAGCCTGTATGCCGACATGAGCAGCCGCATGATGAACGTGCTGGCGGCTTATTCGCCGGAGCAGGAGGTGTATTCCATCGACGAATGTTTTCTGGGCCTGGATGGCTTCGCGCGGCGCGATCTGGCTGACTACGCGCAACGCATGCGGCAACAGGTGCGGCAGTGGGTGGGCATTCCGGTCTGCGTCGGCATTGCCCAAACCAAGACGCTGGCCAAGCTGGCCAACCATTGCGCCAAGAAGAATCTGGCTGGCGAGGACGGCGTCTGCGATCTGACCCGGCTCGATGAAACTGAACGCGCCCGCGTCTTTGCCGCGCTGCCGGTCAACGAAGTCTGGGGCGTCGGTCGGCGGCTGACCGAACAGCTCAACCAGCGTGGAATCCAGACGGTGGAGGATTTGCGCCGGTCCGATCCGGAAACCCTGCGTCAGGCGTTTTCGGTGGTGCTGGAACGCACCGTGCGCGAGCTCAATGGCGTCTCCTGCCTGAGTCTGGAAGCGGTGGCGCCGAACAAGCGCGAGATCATGTCGTCGCGCTCGTTCGGCGCTTACGTTTATGACCTGCCCAGCCTCGCCGAAGCGGTGGCGCTGTATGTCGGCCGGGCGGCGGAGAAATTGCGCCGGCAGGGTTCGCTGGCCGGCATGCTGCAGGTCTATATTCGTACCAATCCGTTCAAGGCCAACGCGCCGCAATACCAGCGCGGCCTGACCATTCCGTTGCCGGAAGCCAGCGACGACACGCCGCGCCTGATTCGCGCCGCGCACTGGGGTTTGCGCCGCATCTACAAGCCTGGATTCGCCTATCAGAAAGCCGGCATCGCCTTGCTCGACCTGCGTCCGCGCGGGCAGGCGCAACTCGGCCTGTTCAGCAACGCCGTTGATCGCGGCGCGCTGATGCAGGTGATGGACCGCATCAACGCCACCTATGGCAGCGGCACATTGCGCTCGGCGGCGGAAGGCATGCGGCAAGGCTGGCGCATGAAGCGGGAGCGCAAATCGCCGGCTTATACGACGCAGTGGGATGAATTGCTGGAAGTGGGTTGAGTTGTCGACGCAAATCTTTTTTCGATCTACATGTTCAATCGTAAGGATCATTTTATTTCATCATATTTAACATTTTCCGGTGCTAACCTGAATCGTCGTTTGAAAAAGCGCACAACCCTGGAAGTACCGATGTCCATCGCGCAGCCAAATCGGTTTGCAGCCTCTGATGCGCGATGTATTGCCAACACCCGTTAAACGAACAGAACAGGAGATGAACATGAGTGGACATGACACGAATTCCGCCGGCAAATGCCCGGTGATGCATGGCGGCGCTACCGCAGCCTCGATGTCGAACATGGAATGGTGGCCGAAGGCCTTGAACCTCGACATCCTGCACCAGCACGATGCCAAGACGAATCCGCTGGGACCGGATTTCAACTATCGCGAAGAAGTCCAGAAGCTCGATTTCGCCGCCCTGAAGAACGACCTCAAGGCACTGATGACCGACAGTCAGGATTGGTGGCCGGCCGACTGGGGTCATTACGGCGGCCTGATGATCCGCATGTCCTGGCACGCCGCCGGCACCTATCGCATCGCCGATGGGCGCGGCGGCGCCGGCACCGGCAACCAGCGTTTCGCGCCGATCAACTCCTGGCCGGACAACGTCAACCT
>CAZUSF010000264.1:0-3935 GCA_964623355.1 uncultured Thiobacillus sp.
TCGCCATTGGCGCCGCGAATCTCGCGCTGACCCCAGCCGGATTCAAGCGCCGCATGCGCCAGGATGAAACGGACCGGCACCCCCGTTGCAGCGGCGGCGACTTCGGCATGCGGCTTCATGGTTTCCAGGAATGCCTGTTTGCGGCTGACTGAACCCGGGTTGGCGGACACTGAAATGTTTGCTGAACTGGCAGCAGATACTGTCACTGAAGGACTTGGCGCGGGGTTTTGCACAGCACTTGGTGCAGGATTCAGCGCAGCCGCAGCCGGCTGCGTGGCATCAGGCACGCCAGCCATGCCGCGATTTTCCATCGCTTTCACCATCATCTCGGCAAAACCAAGACCCTTGCCGGCGGAGAGGCGGCTCGCCCATTGCTGATCGAGCATTTCGCGGTAGAGCTTGACACCCTCGCCGCCGGTCATCGGATCGTCTTCTTCGTTGAAGCGGGTCTCGCGCATGGTTTTGAACATCTGCGCCACCAGCATTGACTCGAACTGACGCGCCGCCGAACGCAACGCCGCCGGATCGCCCGACGCGGCGCGGCCTTTCAGCGCCTGGGCATCGGCGACATCAATGGCGAGACGTTCGCTGCCGACCAGCATCAGATCACCTCGAGTTCCGCTTTCAACGCGCCGGAGGCCTTCATCGCCTGCAGGATCGCCAGCAAGTCCTGCGGTGTTGCGCCAATTGCGTTCAACGCTTTCACCACATCATTCAGCGTGGCGGAAGACGGCAACACCATCAGTTGGCCTTTGTCGCTCTTGATTTCGACATCGGTTTTCTGTGTCGCCACGGTCTCGCCACCCGCCAGCGGATTCGGCTGCGAAACATCGGTTTCCGTAGTCACGGTGACCGACAGATTGCCATGCGCGATGGCGACTTTCTCCAGGCTGACCAGCTGATTCATGACGATGGAGCCGGTGCGCGGATTGATGATCACGCGTGGCATCGGCGTGCCCGGATTCAGATTGATATTTTCCAGTTTGGACAGGAAAGCCACCCGGGCACCTGACTCGGCGGGCGCCTTGACGCGCACTACGCGCCCATCCAGGGCCTGCGCCGAACCTTTGCCGAACGCGCGATCCACCGCTTCCATCAAGCGGCTGGCAGTGGTGAAGTCGGATTCGCGCAATTCCAGATGGACGAAATCGCCTTGGCCGAGCGCCGTCGGCACACCACGTTCGACGGTGGCGCCGGAAGGAATGCGGCCGGCTGATAAGTGATTCACCACAGTACCGCCACCAGCGCCGCCAGCGCCCGCGCCGCCAACCAGCAGATTGCCCTGCGCCAGCGCGTAGATCTGGCCATCGGCGCCTTTCAGCGGACTTAACAACAAAGTGCCACCGCGCAGGCTCTTGGCATTGCCCAGGCTGGAAACGGTGACATCGAGTTGCTGGCCGGGACGCGCATACGGCGGCATCACCGCGGTCAGCGTCACCGCCGCGACATTCTTCGATTTGATCGCGTTGGCATTCTGTTGCACACCCAGCTGGCCGAGAAGCGTCGCCATACTTTGATTGGTCATCGACTGGCTGGAATCGCCAGTGCCGTCGAGACCGACCACGATACCGTAGCCGATCAGCGGGTTGGAACGCACACCAGCCATGGTGGCGATGTCCTTCACTCGTTCAGCCAGCAGCGGCTGCGCCAGGGAAATCAGGAGAATGAATGCAAGCCCGTGTTTCATCGCCGTGTTCATCGTCATCTCCTAGAACGGCAACACAGTCATCAGCAGTCTCGCCACCATGCTACCCAACTGAGACTTGTCGACGCTCTGGTTGTTCTTCGATTCGAACTGGAGATTGGCCATTTGCGTCGAATTGATGCTGTTGGTGCTGCTGATCTGGCTCGGATTGACCACACCGGCCAGGCGGATGTATTCGGTATCGCTGTTGATCGCCACCTGCTTCTCACCGGCCACCACCAGATTGCCATTCGGCAGCACTTCCACCACGGTCACCGTAACCGAACCGGTGACGCTGTTGGAATTGGTTTCGTTGTCCTTCAGTTCGCGCGAGGTATCGCCCGACGCATTCCAGGCACTGGCACCGATGACACTCGGAGTCTTGCCCAGGATGGTTGGCGTCGGCACATCGAGGTTAGCAGTGGCGGACCGCTCATCGGTGGTTTCTGACTTGCGCTTGGCCTCGGTTTTCTCGGTCAGGTTGACGGTCAGCGTATCACCGACATAACGCGCCTTGCGATCTTCGAACAAGCTCACGCCCGGGCGCGCCTGGCTGGGTTCCGGCTGGAAGATCGCGCCATTGTTGGCCGGCACACTGGCAATCGCTTCCGGACGCATGTTCAGCGGCATTTTGATCGCGGTCGCCGGCGGCGGCGTGGCGCACCCGGCAACGAGGGAAAGCAAGGCAAGCAAGGCAAGCAAGGCAAATAAGCGGCTCATGTCAGTCTCCTGTCAGCTCGGCTTAAAGTTGCGTCAAGCGCTGCAACATCTGGTCCGACGTGGTGATGGCGCGCGAATTCAGCTCGAAAGCGCGTTGTGCGACGATCATGTTGACCAGCTCCTCGGCGACATTGACGTTCGAGGTTTCGATGAAACTCTGGTTGAGCACCCCGAGGCCTTCAGTACCGGGGTTATTGACCTGCGGCGCACCGGAGGCTGCGGTTTCCAGATACAGGTTCTCGCCCTGACTTTGCAGGCCGGCGGCATTGACGAAGGTCGCCAGTTGCAACTGGCCCAGTTCGGTCACCGTATTCGGGTTGCCCGGCTGCGTCACGCTGACAATCCCGTCACGTGCAATGCTGACCACCAATGCATCGTTCGGCACCTGCAAGTTGGGCTGCACCGGGTAGCCGCTGGCGGTGACCAGCGTGCCCTGGCTATCGACCTGGAACGAACCATCGCGGGTATAGGCGGTACCGCCATCCGGCATCTGAATCTGGAAAAATCCGCGCCCGTTGATCGCGATATCGAGCGAATTGTTAGTCTGCTGCAAGCCGCCCTGTTGATGAATCCGCTCTGTCGCCACCGTGCGAGAGCCGACACCGAGCTGGAAACCGGACGGTAACTGGGTCTGCTGTGACGACTGCGCGCCGGGCTGGCGGATAGTCTGGTAGAGCAGGTCTTCGAAAATGGCACGGCTCTTCTTGAAGCCGGTGGTGGAGACGTTGGCCAGGTTGTTGGAGATCACATCCAGCTGGGTTTGCTGAGTATCCAGACCAGTACGAGCGATATGCAGGGAACGGAGCATGTTGAGTCCTAAGGGTGCGTTATCAGCAAATCATCAGGTGGCCGACAGCACTTTGTCGGCGCTGCGGTTGTTGTCTTCGGCGGCGCGGATCACCCGCATCTGCAACTCGAACTGGCGCGCCAGGCTGACCATGCTGACCATCGCCTCGGCCGGATTGACGTTGCTGCTTTCAAGCGCGCCGGAGATCAAGGACACATTCGCATCCACCTCAGCCGGCTGGCCGGACTTCTGCCGAAACAGACCATCCTCGCCGCGCACCAGATCAACTTCCGCCGGGTTCACCAGCTTGATGCGGCCGGCGATGGCGACTGCGTTCAGGTTCTGGCCAATCGGCACGGTGGACACCGTGCCATCCCTGCCGATCAGCAGTTCCTGATCCGGCGGCACCGCCACCGGGCCGGCATCACCCAGCACATTCATCCCGTTGGTGGTCTGCATGATGCCGTTCTGGCTGATCTGCAAATGCCCCATGCGGGTGTAAGCCTCCTGACCGTTGGCATCCTGCACCGCAATCCAGCCTGGACCGCGCACTGCCACATCGAGCGGCCGTTCGGTCTGCTGGATTGCGCCTGAGGTGAAGTCGCTGCGCGGTGTCGTTTCCAGCACGAAAGCGCGCGTCCTGGCGCCTTCGCCGACGACCGGCAAGGCGCGGAACACGTTCAGTTCCTGCTTGAAACCATGCGTCGAGATATTGGCCAGATTGTGCGATACCGCCGCCTGCTG
>CAZUSF010000265.1:0-3928 GCA_964623355.1 uncultured Thiobacillus sp.
AAGAAAATAATAATGTAAAAAATATTATGCAACTAAAAAATATTGATGATATTACGGAAGATTCCATTAAGGAAGTTGCTGCTAGTGAAGTTCGTGAATTTATTTCCAACCGCATTGCAGACCTTGCTAAAGAATGGCAATCCAAAGTTGAAGAAAAAGAAACAGCACTTAAAGCAGCAGAAGATCAAATCTCTGCATTGAAAACCGACCTCGAGTCGATCAAAGCTGATAGTGATAAAGTCAAAGAAGAATTTACAAAGATTCAAGAAGATCTCAAAGCCAAAGAAATTGAAGCCAATTTCCAACGCAGAATGAGCTTGCTTGACGAAGAGTTCGACTTGACTGATGAAGATCGTAGTATCATCGCAGAAGATTTAAACGCCATTGAAAACGACGAACAGTTTGAAAAATGGTACAAGAAGTTCTCTACATTCGCCGCTGCTAAAAAGAAGTCGGCAAAGAAATTCGTACCCTTCAAAAAAGAGGGTGAAGAAAAAGACGACAAAGAAACCAAAGAAGAAAAAGCTTCTGAAGTTGTCGCCAGCGAAGAGAAAACTGTAGAAGAAGTAATTTCGAGTGCAAAGGTAACGGAAGAAGTCCTTCCGAACGCGTCCTCTCCTCAAGAAGTTTCATTGGTCGAAAAGATCAGTGCGGCTTTTAACAAAAACAGCGTAAAAATAAATAAATAAAAGAAAGACAAAAATATTATGGCAAATTTAAAACCATTCAGAGATTATGATGAGCATGATGTTATTAACCTTTTTGCAGTTAATGCTGAAAGTGCCAATAAAGGTACTGTCGTTACAGCTGACAGCAACGGAGTTAATTTCAAAGACGCTACATCTTTAGACAACCTCTCGTCCTACGGGAATACTCTTTCAGCACAATTCAACGTTCCTTGGACCGTTAGCCCAGCCGCTTCTGGCGCAGCTAAAGGTCAAATCGTTGGATTGCTCTTGAAAGATGTTCGTACTACGGACGAGAATGGTGAAAAACTTATTTTCAACCCACGCAAGGCAGCTGAGATGGATGTCATCATCAGTGGTCAAGCAGCACCTATTCTTACGAAGGGTCTTGTCCTTGTTAACGGTATCGTTGGTACCCCAGGTTTCGGTAGCGGCGCAGCCGTTTCTGACGCTGGTGGTGGAGACCTTAAAGTAGTTGCCTATGGCAGCGCAACAGTTGGTAAATTCCTCGGACCTAAAAACGACGAAGGATATGCCTTACTTAAGGTAGAACTCTAATCAATCAGAAAGAAATTATAAAAATATGAAAATTCAATTCGAAAAAAATCCCGAGCAGATCGAGCTTATCAAGGCTCTTGCTTCGGAAAACAAAACTGTAGCTATGGAAGCCCAAGAGGCTTTCGCAGCTTTCATCAGCGATGTTGTTCAGCAAGTTCTTTTACAGGCTGGTACTGCAAGCATGATTTATCGTGACGTAGAATTTGACGAAGACGATTCCCCATCGATTCCTCTCGACTTATACTATGGTCTTAATGAAGGTCACATCAGCGTTTGGTCACAAACAGTTGGTGGCGGTCTCCCAACAAACTTTGTTCAGGGTATGCAGGAGATGAAGGTTAACACCTATCGTCTTGACAGTGCTATCTCGATGGACAAGCGTTATGTTCGTAGAGCACGTCTCGACGTTGTTGCCGCTGGTTTAGAGCGTATGGCCAATGAAATTCTTGTTAAGCAAGAACGTAATGCTTGGGCTGTTATTCTCAAACTCTTGGCCGAAGCTTCCACAAACAGCACCAAACACGTTTTCCGTGTTGGTACTGCTGGAACTTTCCAACTCGACGACATGAACAAGCTCTGGACTTTGGTCCGTAGACTCAATGCTGCTTACACTGGCGGTACCCCACAAGCTCTTCAGAGCCGTGGTTTAACCGACATCTTCGTAAGCCCAGAAGTCAAGGAACAAATTCGTGCATTTGCCTATCAGCCAATGAATACCCGCAATGGTGCTGGTAATACAGCTGGTAACGTTGCACTTCCTGATAGTGTTCGTGAAGATATCTATCGTGCCGCTGGTACGAACGAAATCTTCGGCGTAACAATTCATGAATTGCTTGAACTCGGTGAGAGCCGCAAGTATAACGACCTGTTCGACACCTTTGCTGGTTCGACACAGTTCAATACTTATGGTGCTTCTGGTGGAACAACCTTCACAAGCTCGACCGATGAGTTAATCCTTGGTATCGACGCTAGCCGTAACGCTTTCTTGCGCCCAGTCGCAATCCAAAGCGAAACACGCGGTCAAGTCAGGGTTCTCCCTGACGACCAATTCTTGGCTCGTAGCCAAAAAGTTGGTTTCTACAGTTATGTAGAAGAAGGCCGTGTAGCGGTTGACGCTCGTGCAGCTGTTGGTTTAATTGTATAATTAAACTAGTAGTTTAAAAAATTAAGGGTCGCCCGTAAGGGCGGCCCTTTTTTTATAAAAAATTAGATTATTATTATATTTAAAGTAATAATATATAAGATGAACACAAAACCAGAAAAGAAGCGGGGTCGCCCCTCAAAGAAAAACATGCTACAAATCCACGGAAAAGAAGAGGCCACTGTCAAAAAACAACCATCTTCTTTAGATGAAATTCTGGGGGAAACTTTGTCCATTTATACCGCGAAAAGTTCAGAAGATTATCGTGGCCAATTGGCTGAAATGAATATGACGGATCTTCAAACCCACGCTTATAAAGTTGGGCTAGTTCCAACTCCCGATAGGAAAGTATTAACTGACCGTTTGGCAAAAGAGTTCGTAAAGTGGCACTCTAGATATGGTAGTAATGTGGCTACTGGCCAAGTTCAAACTGTAGCGGACCTTGATGCTAAAGCACAAAAGATCTTAAGAGAAGGTGCTTAATTTTTTGTGTAAAATAGTATGTGACTACTCAATCGTATACATTAACATACTTTATAAATAATATTTATAATGAATTAGGAGAACCCGTTGACTACTCTCCTCAAAAAATCACTTCTTGGATTTTAGATAACGCCAATTTAGGTAAATTAAATAATTTAATTGGTACGTATTTTTCTGGAGTGGCCTATACTAACGATTGTGGTAATGTCACTGGATATGGAATTGATCCCGCCATTAAAAATGATCAACTGGCCGTTTATAAGATGTTATTTGATTATGAGTATTTTAGAAATGAAGCTAGAAACGTGGCAAAAAGTTCATCTACAAAAGGTAGTGACTGGACAGACTTAAAAGAGGGCGACAGCACTATTAAAAAAATTAATAAGAATGAAATTTCAAAGAATTTAAGAACTATGTCTAGAGATGCAAAAGAAGATTTAGATAAAGCGGTTAAAATGTATCTTAAGTACAACGCAGTTCCAGATCAAATTGCTGGAGATGATACAGAGGGTGTTACCCATTATATAATTCAAGAATATCAAAGAACACTAAATTAATATGGCAAGTCTTGTTTCCGATTCTGAAAAATTATTGTTGAGTAGTGAATTTAACGATCTTCACGATACGTTTTCTAGACTAGTAACAGTTTATAAAACTCCAGAAAGGGTTGTCATTTCTACTGATAATAATTATAATTTTTTATATAATGATCAGGAGTCAATTGAAGTTGCATATGTTCCAGTAAGTGGGCAATTCGATTGCCGTATTGAATGGCAAGACCCTTCTAAACTAATGGGGTGGCCAGAAATTCGTGAAGAAATTCGTGGTAACTTGTGCCGCGTAAAAGCTAAGAGAGAGTTCGTAGATTTTATTAGTGACGCAGAAAAAATTGAGATTGACGGACGCCCAGTTCAGTCCATGGGCGTAAATCGTCCGCACGGTTTATTCAACGTTGATTTTTACACACTATTTTTTAAGGAGAGTGAGTAATGGCTGGTACAATAAATAAAAAGCTTATACAAAAAGAAATTTTTAACAATCGTGCTGTTAAAAAAATGGT
>CAZUSF010000266.1:0-3921 GCA_964623355.1 uncultured Thiobacillus sp.
ACGGCCCCATCATGCCGGTGACGAAGGCCATCGGAATGAACGCCAGAATCACCGCAATGGTGGCGATATTGGTCGGATTGCCGATTTCATTGGTGGCAATCACCAGGGTCTCGGCAAAAGGTCGTTTCGAGCCATGATGCAGGTGTCGGTGAATGTTCTCGATCACCACGATCGCCGCATCGACCAGCAAACCCAGCGACAGAATCAGCGCAAACAACGTAATCCGGTTGATGGTCTGACCAAACGCAAAGCCGACCGCCAGCACGACGAACAGAATCAGCGGCACGGTCATGGTGACGATGCCCGCCTCGCGCCAACCGAGGAAGATCACCAGGATCAGAACCACCGACGCAATCGCGATGCCCAGGTGCATCACCAGTTCATTCACCGCCGCATCGGCTTTGGCGCCGTCGTTGCGGGTGACGGCGACCTCGATGCCGGCGGGGATCGCCTGCAGCTTGAGTTCTTCCAGCTTGGCCAGCACCGCATCCGCGACGACCACCGCATTGGTGCCGGATTTCTTGGCGATGGCCAGGGTCACTGCGGGGTTTTCACCCGCCAGCTTGCCTTCGCTGGCCGGGCCAAACGCAAACCGCGAGGCCTCCTCGATTTCTTCACCGCCCTCTTCAATCCGGGCGACATCCTTCAGATAAATCGGACCGCCGGCGCCGGATTTGCCAACTGAAGCGCCAATGACGATCTGGCCGATCCGTTCGGACGAGCACATAAAGCACGCCAGACGCAGCGGCACGCTCTGGTTATCCTGAATCAGCTCGCCCAGCGGCGCGGCCACATTGCTCGCGCTCATCATCTGCTGGATGCGATCCAGCGTGACGCCGGAGGCTTCCAGACGTTGCGGATCAATCCAGACTGTCAATGCCTGCGGGCGGCCGCCCACGATTTGGGTGAACGACACACCTGGCACATTGCGCAAATGCTCCAGCAGGCGTTGCCCGACCTGGCGCAGACGGAAGTCGTCATGGGTCTGCGAGGCCAGCGTCAAGGTCATGATCGGCACATCATCGACGTTGATCGGCTTGATGATCGGTTCCATCGCGCCCGGCGGGATGCGATCCCAGTTCTGCATCAACTGGTTGTACATCTTGACCAGGCTGTCTTCCTGGTTCTCGCCGACCTTGAACTGCACGGTGACCAGGCCGAAGTCGTTGGTCGCATAACCGAAGGTGTGATCGACGCCGGACTGCGCGTTCATGATCGCTTCCAGCGGTTTCACCACCAGATTCTGGATCTCGGTAGCGGATGCACCCGGCTTGGCGACGATGATGTTGGCTGCTGGTACGACAATCTGCGGGTTGTATTCACGCGGCGTCACCACCAGCGCCAGCAGACCGGTCAGGGTCACCGCCAGAATGAACAACGCGGTCAGCTTGGAAGTCAGAAAACCCTTGGCGAGCTTGCCCGCAAGGTTCATCGGTGTATCGGTATCGTGCTCGCTCATGGTCTGTTATCCCTTGAAAACACTTAACCCGTGACCTTGTCGCCGTTGTTCACCGCCTGCGCATTGCCGGTGACCACGCGTTCGCCCGGATTCAGCCCGGACAGCACTTCGACTCGCCCATCCACCACCCGGCCGGTGCGCACCATGCGGTATTGCGCCACATTCTGCGCATCGACCACGAATACACCGGTAATGCCGGCGCGCTCCAGCACGGCTTCCACCGGCAACGCCAGAATGCTGCGTGCGCCAGTCGGGAATAACACACGCGCAAAAGCGCCGCTCTTCAGCGCCGGCGCGGCGACATCCAGCTTGATGGTGTATGTGTGGGTCATCGGATCAGCCGCCGGCGACAGGCTGGCCACCTTGCCGGCCACCGCTTTCTCCTGCCCATCGATTTCCACCATCACGGTCTGGCCGATGCGGATGTTTTTGTACAAGGATTCCGAAACGGCAGTCTGAACTTGCAGGCGGGCCTGGTTTTCCACCATCAGCACCGGATGACCGGGCGCGGCGATATCGCCCTGATTGGCCAGTTTCTGGGTCACCACGCCATTGATCGGCGACGTCACCGTGGCGTAGCGCATCTGTCCCTGCGCTGTACCTAAACCGGCCTTGGCCTGCGCCGAGCGCGACACGGCCATGTCGTAGTTGAGCTTCATCTTCTCGAATTGCTGGCGGCTGACGACTTCATCCTTATAAAGATTCTCGAAACGCTCGAAATCCGCCTTGGCATCTTTCATCGCGTCATCCGCCTGCCGCAAGCCAAGCCGGGCCTGTTCGACCGCGCCTTCAATATCGAGCGGATCAATCGTGAACAAACGCTGCCCGGTTTTCACCGCCTGGCCTTCGACCACCGCGATGTCCTTGATGTAGCCCATCAGGCGCGAAGCCACGCGTACCGACTCCAGCGCCACGACACTGCCGGTGGTCGCCGTGGTGGCGGTCACTTCCGCCGGCTGAATCTGGCTGATCTGCGCTTGCACGCTACGTTGAGCAGCCTGCGCGGTCTTGGCCGGTTCGGGATCAGAACAGGCCACCAGTGACAATGACAAGGCAATGACCAGCGGGGCAACGAGGAATTGATTGAGAGCGACTTTGGACATGTCGGGCTCCTTTTTAAAGAGAATCAGCAGTGAGCACGCCAACCGAGCGCTTCAATTCAGCGCGGTTGACAGCGAGTTCATAACGGGCGGCGACCAGGTCGGCATTGGCTTTGTCGAGTTGCGCCTGGGCGCCAAGCAATTCGATCAACGTGGCCATGCTGTTTTCATAGCGTTTCTTGACCAGCCGCTGCGCTTCCATGGCCTGCTCGACGCCGGCCTCGCGGGCGACGATTTTTTCTTCCGCCTCCAAGGCCTTGCGCCGGGCATCGGTGACCTGATAGCCGATTCCCTCTTCCGCCTGGCGCAATTTGGCGACCAGCTCGGCGCGCTGCGCGGCAGCCCGATCAATATTGGCATTGTTGACGCCACCATCGAAAGCCGACCAGGAGAAGACGCCGGCGACGGTATAGGATGATGCATCCAGACCGAGGTTTTCATCATTCCAGTCTTGCCGCAGCATCACATTGAATTGCGGCTTCTTGCCCGCCCGCGCAGCGCCAACCTGCGCCCCGGCACCTTCGACCTGATTCCGCAGCGCGCGCAAGCCGGCATGTTCATTCAACGCCTGGGCACGCAGATCAGCCGGGCTACCGGCAAGCATCTCGGGGGTTACCGGGGCGCCGACATCCAGCGGATCATCGAGTGATTTTCCCATCAACAAAGCCAATTGATTCAGCGCAGCGGCTTCGGCGTTCTTCGCTTCGACGCCCTTGACCTTGACGTCTTCCAGATTGACCTTGGCCGACAACACATCGCTTTTCACCGCCATGCCCTGCTTGTGCAACTTGTCGCTGATGCGGACGTATTCCTCGGCCGCAACCCGGGCTTCTGCAGCCAGCTTGATGTAGGCGCGCGCGGTGTGCACGCCCTGATAGGCCATCAGCACATGTTTGGCGAGTTGCTGGCGAGCCACTTCGTCACCCGACTGCGCCGCACGTACATAAGCTTTGGCGGTATCAACATAGCTTTGCACCATGCCACCGTTGTAAACCGGCACTAGCACTTCGATGCGGGTGTTGAAGTTGTTGACGGCTTTTGGGTGATTCAGATTTTGGGGGGCGATACCCATTGGATTAACGCCAGGAGGAGGTGCGGCAAACTCCCCCGCCCCAAAATCATTGAACGTCGCGCCACGCTGCCCCAGCTTCATGCCGAACGCATTCAACGCATCATTGCTGCGCGTTGCGGTCAGCGACAGGTTGACGCGCGGCATCTTGTTGCCTTGCGCCTGCCCGACCGCCGCCTCGGCCTGTTCAATCTGCGCCCGGCTGATTGCCAGTTCAGGGTTTTGTGCCAGCGCGATGGCGACGCACTGCTTGTATTCCAGTTTTTCCGCCGTTGCGGCGGAACTGGCTGACA
>CAZUSF010000267.1:0-3879 GCA_964623355.1 uncultured Thiobacillus sp.
GGATCGGCTTCCTTCAGGTAGCCAATCACGCTTTCCAGTGCTGTCGCCTTGCCGAACAGCGAGGGGAAGCCATCCGGGCAGACGTTGTCGGTCAGCATTGCGTAATGGTTGTCGCGGGTCATGATTTTCTGGCCTGGCTTCAGTTCCATCAGCATGGCGAAGAAGTAGGACGGCGTCTCGCCCAACGGCACGATGACGCGGCACATGTCCAGGCTGGCGGCGGTCAGGCGCACCAGTTCGGCCAGCGTGTAGACCTTGGGGCCGCACAGGTTATAGCTTTGGCCATGGCTTTCCTGCAGGTCTAGCGCATCGGCGAAAGCGCGCGCCACGTCGCCGACGAAGACCGGCTGGAAGCGCGCATTACCGCCAGCCAGCGGCATCACTGGCGCCATTTTGAGCACGTCGGCGAACATCGTCAGAAAGCTGTCGCCCGGCCCGAAGATGACCGATGGCCGAAACACGGTGACCGCCAGTTGGTCGGCGGCCTGCATCACCAGAGCTTCGCCGGCGCCCTTGCTGCGCTGGTAGGCGCTGCGTGAATTCACCTCGGCGCCGAGTGCGCTCATGTGCAGCAATCGCGGCACGCCGGCATCCTTGCACGCCTGTAGCACCTTGCGCGGCAACTCGACATGCGCGTGCTGGAAACTGCCGCGCCGGGCCTGGGCGTTGTCGCTTTTGCCGGAATCGGATTCATGCAGCAAGCCGACCAGATTGATCACCGCATCCATGCCGTTGCACAGATTTTTCAGGCTGGCCGGATCGTGGATATCGGTTTCGACGATCTCGACGGTGGGCAGCACGATCAGGTCTTTGACCGCTTCGCGCCGCCGCGCCGGTACCCGAATGTTGAGGCCGCGCGCAGCCAGCAGGGCGACCAGATGATGGCCGACGAAACCGCCGCCGCCGAGGATGCAAACATTTTTGATGGTCATGGTGGGCTGATCAGTGAGAAGGAATCGGGTGGGATTCTATGGGTAACGCGAAGCGACGGTGACAGGCAATTGTCAAACCGTTAATGGGATCAGACGAAATTTGTTCTGAATTCGGTGAACTGCCACCCAGATTGCCGATGAAACAGGAACCTTGATTTGCAGCGCATCCCGGCGTGTCGTCCGGGGCATTTGTTCAGTGCTTCCCCAGATGATATTGCCTTACTGGTGCAGGCGGGATGGCCTCGGTCGTGGGGGCTACTCGTCCTTGGCTTCCTCGATCTTGGTCTATTCGACCCCAATCCGGTTCTGTTCCGATGCCGTTGATTGGGTGAGCTTCACGGCATTCGGATGCGCCGGAATCACGCCTAAACGTTCTTTCAACGGCTGCGACACGCCACCGAAGCTGTTGCGATAGAACATGGCGTTGGCGAGTACTTTTTTGACGTATTCGCGGGTTTCGAAAAACGGGATGTTCTCGACATAGATGGCGCCTTCCAGCGGTGTTTCTGCCTGCCACCTGCGGGCCCGGCCGGGGCCGGCGTTGTAGCCGGCGGTGGCCAGCACCGGCGACTGGCTGAGCGAATCGTAGACGTGCTTCAGATAGTAGGTGCCAAAACGAATATTGGTATCCGGATTGTTGACGCCCGCATGCGCGTTCTTGCCGAGGCCGAGCTGGCGTGAAATCCACTTCGCAGTCGCCGGCATGATCTGCATCAGGCCCTGGGCGCCGACACTGGAGCGTGCGTAGTCGATGAAGCGCGACTCCTGTCGCATCAGGCCAAAGACCCAGGCTTCATCGAGCTCGTTTTCCTGCGAATAGGCGCTGGCCAGATCGCGATAGGGAGCGAGGTAGCGCAGGTCGAAGTCATGCTCGTCACGCGTTCTTTCGGCGGTGGCGATGGCGCGGTCATACCACTCGTTACGTCGTGCCAGTTCCGCCGCCGCCAGCAGGCTGCGGTCATCCATGCCGCGCAGCGCCCAGTTCCATTCTTCCAGCGCATTGCCCTGGTCGCCGAGTCGGCGTAACAGGAGCGCGCGCTGGAGTCCGATGTTGGCCTCCGCGGCCTTCAAGTCGTTCGGGGTGATCTTGTAGTTGGCTGGGCGCGCTTCCAGCTTTGCCGGCAGTTCTTCTTCCGCGAGCAGGCCGTAGTAATGAATCTCGCGTGACAGCTTGGCGAACAGCACGTTGGCCGGGTAGTGGGCGTTCATCGCCTTCAGCGAGCGCGCCTTCCAGTAACGCCAGACCGCTTCATTCTGGGTCGCTTCCGGCATCGCTTCGATACTGCGGAAAACTTCGATCCATTGCCCGGCGCGCAACGCGGCGCGCGCTTTCCAGGCGGCCTGAAGTTCGCTGCCGACCGTGCCGGCGCGCGCAAACCAGCTCATTGCGCGGCTGTCGTGGCGACGCGCGGCGTGCAGGCCGATCTGGCCCCAGCCGTAAGACTGTTCAGCGGCGGAATATTTGTCCTGCTGTTGTTGCCAAAGATTGGCGGCTTCTTCCGGTGAATTCTTCGCCATCTGGGTCAGCGCGTAGAGTGCGACTTCGCGTTGCGCACGTTGCGGCTCGGCGGCTGCGATCAACCTGGCCGGATTGCTTTTTGCTTCATTCAACGCATTCGGCAGCATGCGCGCGTCATCCGGCAGGCGCGCATCGAGTTCACGCGCCAGGCGCAGATTGCCGTCATCCAGCGCCAGCCGGAGTCGCCCCAGCCGATCTTCCAGCGACAACAGACCGCGATCGGCCAAGCTGTCGAAGATCGGTTCGCAGCTCGACGGCAGGTCGCGCGCCGTGCGCCAGAGCGCAATGCCGGTGCTGTCGGCTTGCGCTCGCTGGTTGACGTCACCTGTTGCCTGACGGGCGCGCATTGCCAGGCAAAGCAGTTCCTGGTCGGGTCGGACAATTTCGGTGAAGTTGGCAAGGAATACCGGCCAATCGGCCCGCAAGCCGTCCTTGCGCGCCAACTCGGTGCGCAGCCGGTTGGACAGGGGTGAATCAGCATATTGCCGAATGAAAGCCTGTTGTGCGCTGCTTGAGGAATCGCGGGCCTGGTTGCCGGAAGCCCGGTCGGCAACCCTACCTGCCTCCTTCAACTGCCAATACCGGATATACGGCGTCAGCAGATGATCATCCGGAAATGTTGCCGCGATTTTCGCGAACTGCGCGTTCTTGCCTTTTTGGACCGCGTCGCGAGCGAGCTGGTAATCGGAATCCAGCGAAGCGTGCAGGTTTGCGCTGGCAAAAGCGATGTGCAGGGTCAGAAACAGCAGTAAGAAGCGAGTGATCAATTGAGTCGAAGCGGGACGAATCGCCCACGCTGCCTTTTCGGAAAGGAGCGCACTTTACTCTTGCGCTCGACTCTGATTCAAACGCGGCTTCGCAGTTCCGCCCGCCGCGTTTGAATTACGGTTGGATTTATTGGTCGGCCAAACTGACGCTGACATTGACTCGCACATGGTTGCCGGGGTCGCGGGTCATGAACGTCGTGTATTCCTGACCCTGATAACGATAGGTCACGTCGTAGCCAGTCAGCCTGCGGCTCCAGTTGTCAATCTCGCGGCAACGCTGTTCGACACGCACCCGCGGTTCGCTGCTTTGATAGTAGCGTGCGTCGCCGCGCCGATTGTCGGCGTAGTTGTCGCCGGCAATGGCACCCAGCGCCGCGCCGATCGCGGTGGCCGCTTTGCGTCCATCGCCCTTGCCGATGCTGTTGCCGAGGACACCGCCGACGAGGCCGCCAAAAATTGCGCTGCCGGCATTGCTGTCACGCCGGTTCGGCCGGTCGTAGCGCTGCTCATAGCGCACTTCTTCTTCCCAACACTCGCGCCGGGGTTCATTGATGTTTTCGTATACCGGGGTGCTGGTAATCACCCTGGCGTTGTCCTGGAAAGCGCCGCCGGCAGGGTAGCCGCTGGCCAGGCTGGGTGCGCTGTTAAGCATTGCCAGCAA
>CAZUSF010000268.1:0-3874 GCA_964623355.1 uncultured Thiobacillus sp.
AAGGTGGAGGCGACCACTTCACCCTTCACCGTGCGCTGCATTTCGGTGACTTCTTCTGGCCGCTCGTCGATCAGCAGGACGATCAGGATGGCTTCCGGATGGTTGGCGGTGATGGCGTGTGCGATGTGCTGCATCATCACCGTCTTGCCGGTCTTCGGCGGCGCCACGATCAGGCCGCGCGAGCCTTTGCCGATCGGCGAGATGATGTCGATGACGCGGCCGGTCATGTTCTCTTCCGCCTTGATGTCGCGTTCCAGCTTGAACGGCTGGTTGGGGAACAGCGGCGTCAGGTTCTCGAACAGTATCTTGTGCTTCAGGTCTTCGACCGGGCCGCCGTTGGCCTTGTCCAGCTTGGTCAGCGCGAAGTAGCGTTCACCGTCCTTCGGAGTGCGGATCTCGCCTTCGACGGTATCGCCGGTATGCAGGTTGAAGCGGCGAATTTGCGACGGAGAAACGTAAATGTCATCCGGGTTGGACAGGTAGGACGTGTCCGGCGAACGCAGGAAACCAAAGCCGTCGGGCAGGATTTCCAGCACGCCATCGCCGAAAATGCTCTCGCCGGTTTTTGCCGCCTGTTTGAGCAGAGCGAAGATCAACTCTTGCTTGCGCATCCGGTTGGCGTTCTCGATGCCGTTGGCTTCGGCGATTTCGATCAGTTTGCTAACGTGGTGCTGCTTGACTTCGGAAAGATGCATGTTTTTATTGGGTGCAGGTTGGCCGCGAGGGCTAGCCGGAATCGGCCTGAGGAGGGATGTGCTGAAGAGAGGGGGAAGTCCGGCCTGGCGGGAGGGCGAATTCGTTGGCGACTTGGCGCTTGGGAATGTGGCGAAACCAATGCGGCGAAACCTTGAGATTGCGCCAGGCGGGACTAAAGCTAACGGAAGTTAGATGTTGCTGTCAACGAAAGCAGTCAACTGGGACTTGGACAACGCGCCGACTTTGGTGGCTTCGACATTGCCATTCTTGAAAATCATCAGCGTCGGGATGCCGCGAATGCCAAACTTGGGCGGTGTGGCCTGGTTTTCATCGATGTTCAGTTTGCACACCTTGAGACGACCGGAATATTCCTTGGCGACTTCATCCAGAATCGGGGAAATCATCTTGCAGGGGCCGCACCAGTCAGCCCAGTAATCAACCAGGACCGGCATGGGGGATTGCAGAACTTCCTGCTCGAAGGTGTCGTCGGTGACGTAATGGATATGTTCACTCATGGGTTTTGCCTCAGGGGGATTGGAGTGCGGAGGGGGCGATGAAGGGGTCGAATATTTGAAAGCAAGGCGCGCTGGGGTGGCTGAAATACGTTGCTTGCCGCTATGCTAGCGAAAAACGATTAGTGAGGAAAGTTATGACCTATGTTGTCGCGGAAAACTGCATCAAGTGCAAATTTACCGATTGTGTTGAAGTTTGTCCGGTGGATTGTTTTCATGAGGGCCCGAATTACCTGGTAATCGACCCGGAAGAATGTATCGACTGCAATCTCTGCGTCTCAGAATGCCCGGCCGAGGCGATCTTTCCCGAGGATGACGTGCCCGATAACCAACGTCAGTTCATTGCTCTCAATGCCGAGTTGTCCCGCCTCTGGCCGACCATTACCGAAAAGAGGGATGCGCCGCCGGATGCCGATGACTGGAACGGCAAACCCGGCAAGATCGACCTGCTGGAACGCTGATCAATCCGCCAATACCGCAGCCATCGCTTTCAGGCAGGTTTCCACATTCTTTTCGCTGGCGGAAGCCCCCATCAGACCAATGCGCCAGATTTTGCCGGCCAGGGCGCCGAGGCCGGCGCCGATTTCCAGATTGAATTCATTCAGCAGGCGGGCGCGGCAGGCCGCATCGTCAATGCCTTCCGGCAGGATCACGGAATTCAGTTGCGGCAAGCGTTCGTTAGCTGGCACCAGAAAGCTCAGACCCATGCCTTCGAGGCCGTTCTTGAGCGCTTCATGCATTCTGCGGTGACGCGCCCAGGCATTCTCGATGCCTTCCTCGGCCAGCATCAGCAGAGCTTCATGCAAGCCGTAAAGCGGATTGATCGGCGCCGTGTGGTGATAAGTGCGTTTACCCTCGCCGCTCCAGTAGCCGAGCACCAGGTTCAGGTCCATAAACCAGCTTTGCACCGGCGTCGCGCGCGCCCTGACTTTAGCGATGGCGCGCTCGGAGAAGGTCACCGGCGACAGCCCGGGCGTGCAGGACAGGCATTTCTGGCTGCCGGAATAGGCCGCATCGATACCCCAGGCGTCGATCAACACCGGTGTGCCGCCGAGCGAGGTGACGCAATCCATGATTGTCAGCGCGCCATGCTTGCGCGCGATGGCGGCCAGCGTGGCGGCGTCGGATTGGGCGCCGGTGGAGGTTTCGGCGTGCACAAAGGCGAGGATTTTCGTATCCGGATGCGCGGCAAACGCCGCCTCAACTTTGGCGGTATCGACGGCGCGGCCCCAAGCGTCTTCCACCACGATCGGCACGCCGCCGCAGCGCTTGACGTTTTCCAGCATGCGGCCGCCGAATACGCCATTGCTGCAGACGATGACCTTTTCGCCCGGCTCGACCAGATTCACGAAGCAGGTTTCCATGCCGACCGAACCCGGGCCGGAAACCGGAAACGTCAGTTTGTTCTCGGTCTGGAAGGCATAGCGCAACAGCGTCTTGGTCTGTTCCATCATGTCGGTGAAGGCCGGATCGAGATGGCCGATGGTCGGCCGCGCCATGGCATCGAGGATGCGTTGCGGCACATCGGACGGTCCGGGACCCATCAACGTGCGTCGCGGCGGCAGAAAGGACGAAATGGCGGGGGCGGTGAAAGACATCGATCTCTCCAGATGAGTTTTATCCGACGATTCTAGTGGGAATATTTAAACCAATATTGAAACCGATATTGCAACCGTTCGAATCTGTGGAATGTCAGACACCTGTTTCGTATTTCAACGTCGTATTGGAAAACACGCATGCAAAAAATAGTCATCTTGATCGGCTTGGGCCAACTTGGGCGCGTCTTTGCCGGCGGCCTGCTGAAAACCGGCCATGTCGTGGTGCCGGTGAATCGTGGCGATGATCTGGACGCTATCGCGGCGAGCTGGCCGGAACCGGATCTGGTCCTGGTTTCTGTCGCGGAAGCGGACCTGCATCCGGTGTTGGCGGCGCTGCCGGCAGCCTGGAAAGAATGCCTCGGCTTGTTGCAGAACGAACTTTTGCCGCGCGACTGGCAAGCGCACGAGATTGAAGACCCGACTGTGATTGCGGTCTGGTTCGAAAAGAAACCGGGCAAGGAATCGCTGCCGCTGCTGTCATCGCCGGCGTATGGCCCGCAAGCGGAATGTCTGGTTACGGCGCTGGCCGCGATCGAGTTGCCGGCGCATACGCTGCCCGATGCCGACGCATTGATGTGGGAATTGGTGCGCAAGAACCTCTATATCCTGACTACCAATATCGCGGGGCTGGAAACAGGCGGTGACGTCGGCACCCTGCGTGACCGGCACAACGTGTTGCTGGCCGCGGTGGCCAGCGATGTGCTCGATGTGCAGGAATGGCTATCCGGCGAAAAGCTGGATCGGGCCGGCCTGATGTCCGGCTTGCTGGAGGCGATCGCCGCTGATCCGCATCATGGTTGTGCTGGCCGCTCTGCGCCATTGCGCCTGAAACGCGCGCTGCATCATGCCGACGCCGCCGGCCTGGCGATCCCCGAGCTACGCCGGATTGCCGCCGCGCACGGGATTGAGTAGGTGGCTGGCCCGAATGGCACTTACTTAAGCGAAAACGACTGAAACAAAAGCACTCGTCATTCCCGCGCATGCGGGAATCCAGGCGGGGTAAAAACCACTGGATTCCCGCATTCACGGGAATGACGAGTGCGTATGTTTCAGTCGTTTTCGCTTAAG
>CAZUSF010000269.1:0-1525 GCA_964623355.1 uncultured Thiobacillus sp.
GCGCCGATCCAGGCTGCGATAACCGGCATTCAGCAAGGTTTTGATCCGGTCCATGGCGGTTTCAGCCGTGCGCCGAAGTTTCCGCGTCCGGCAGAGTTGGAGTTTCTGCTCTGGTCGAATGATCCGGTAGCGCGCAATAACGTATTGTTCACGCTGGAAAGAATGGCCCTGGGCGGGTTGATGGATCAATTGGGTGGTGGATTTTTCCGCTACTCGACCGACGAGCGCTGGTGCATTCCGCACTTCGAAAAGATGCTCTACGACAATGGGCCATTGCTGGGTTTGTATGCAGATGCCTGGGCGCTAACCGGCAATCCTCTGTTCGCTCAGGCGGCGGAAGGCATCGTCGGCTGGTTGCAGCGCGAGATGACTTCACCTGAAGGCTTGTTCTACGCTGCGCTGGATGCCGATTCGGAACATGAGGAGGGCAAATTTTATGTCTGGACGCCGGCTGAAATCGCCGCCTTGTTGACGCCTGCAGAGTACGCAGTAGCAAACGCCTGCTGGGGACTCGAAACGGCGCCGAATTTCGAAAATCACGCCTGGCACCTGGAAATGCTGTTGCCGTTGCCGGATGCGGCAACGGCATTGGGTTTGCCCCCAGCCGAGACGGCTGGATTGCTGGCATCGGCCAGCGCCAAACTATTCACGGCGCGCGAAAGCCGCGTGCGTCCGGGTCGCGACGACAAGGTGCTGACCAGTTGGAATGGATTGATGATCAAAGGTCTGGCGCGCGCCGGACGCCGATTTGATCGCGCCGATTGGGTGCGCCAGGCGCAAGCGGCGGCGGATGCATTGCACCAGACTGTGTGGCGCGATGGCCGTCTGGCGGCGTCGTATCAGCAAGGCCAGGCGCGGCATAACGGCTATCTGGATGACTACGCCTTTTTGCTCGATGCGTTGCTCGAATTGCTGCAAGCCGACTGGCGCGATGCCGATCTGTTCTGGGCGCGGCAATTGGCGGATGCGCTGCTGCTGCATTTTGCAGATGCCGAGGCGGGCGGATTCTTCTTCACCAGCCACGATCATGAAGTGTTGATCCATCGTGCCAAGCCCGGTTATGACAATGCAACGCCTTCCGGCAACGGCATCGCTGCTTATGCGTTGATGCGCCTTGGGCGGTTGCTTGAAGAGCCGCGCTATCAGGCAGCGGCGGAACGCACGTTGCTGGCCTTTTATCAAGCAATGCAGGCGCAGCCAACGCCGTTTCCGAGTCTGTTGCGCACCTTGTCCGGTGTGCTGTCACCGCCGCCGGTGATTGTGTTGCGCGGGCCGGAACCGGAGGTTTCGCAATGGAAGCGGGCTGCCGACAAAGCGGTGGATGACGCCTGTTTATTGTTCAAATCAACCAGCACACACCGGGAAATTCCTACCAATTTGCAGCAATCTCCTCAACGCATCGTCAACGCTTCAATTTGCGACGACGTTAGATGCCTGCCTGAAATAGTCCTGCTTACGGATCTTTTGACTATTCTCAGTAACCGGGTGGTCCAGTAACATCCGCCGCGCAACGCAAGTTGCCTTT
>CAZUSF010000269.1:1625-3831 GCA_964623355.1 uncultured Thiobacillus sp.
TTGTCAAAAAAAGGAGATTTACATATGAAAGCTATCGTAATTGCTGCTGCCGCTGTTTTCGCCATGGGTGCTGGTGTTGCTTCCGCTGATCAGGCTCTGGCCCAGAAAAGCGCCTGCATGAGCTGCCACCAGGCCGCCAAGAAAGTTGTCGGTCCGTCGTATCAGGATATTGCCAAGAAATACAAGGGCGATGCCAAGGCTGCCGACCACTTTGTTAACGTGATCAAGAAAGGTGGCAAGGGCGTCTGGGGTCCGGTTCCGATGCCCCCGCACCCGCAAGTGTCTGACGAAAACGCCAAGAAATTGGCTGCCTGGATTCTGTCCATGTAAGGCTGGCCTTCCCGGTAAAAAAGGCCGCGTGAGTGCAAGCTCGGGCGGCTTTTTTTATGGCTGCTGCGGTGGCGCGCGGTGTGATATAAAACGCCGGTTTTCCAGCTTTCCGGGGTATCAAGATGAAATCCAGCAAGTTTGTTGTTTCCGCGTTGGCGCTGGCGCTGGCGCTTGGTTTGGCCGGATGTGGCAAAAAGCAGGAAGCCACCAGCGATGTGATCAAGATCGGTTCGGTTGCGCCATTGACCGGCCCGCAGACCCATATTGGCAAAGATAATGAAAACGGCGCTCGCCTGGCGGTGGATGAAATCAACGCCAAGGGCCTCGAACTGGGCGGCAAGAAGGTAAAGCTGGAGCTGCTTGGTGAAGACGATCAGGCGGAACCGAAAACCGCCACCATCGTGGCGCAGAAGCTGGTTGATGCCGGCGTGGTGGCGGTGATCGGCCATCTCAATTCCGGTACCACCATTCCCGCCTCGAAGATTTACCACGATGCGGGTATTCCGCAAATTTCACCTTCCGCAACGGCCGTGGCCTACACCGCGCAGGGTTACAAAACGGCGTATCGGGTGATGGCCAACGACGCGCAGCAGGGCAAGGCGCTGGGCGAGTTCGCGGTGAGCAAGATGGGGGCGAAGAAGATTGCCATCATCGACGACCGCACGGCCTACGGTCAGGGCCTGGCGGATCAATTCGAGAAGGCGGCACGGGCGGTGGGCGGTGAAGTGGTCGCGCGCGAATTCACCAATGATCGCGCCACCGATTTCAGCGCCATTCTGACCAGCATCAAGGGCAAGACGCCGGATCTGATCTTCTTTGGTGGCATGGATCCGCAAGGTGGGCCAATGGCGAAGCAGATGAAGAGCCTCGGCCTGACCGCCAAACTGCTCGGCGGCGATGGCTTGCAGAACGTCAATTTCGTCAAGCTGGCGGGTTCCGATGCGGAAGGCGTGGTGGCTTCCTCGCCCGGTCTGCCGATTGATTCGATGCCGGGCGGGCTGGAGTTCCGCAAGCGTTTCGAGGCCAAGTATGGCGTTATCCAGGTTTATGCGCCGTATGCCTATGACGCCGTTTATGCGTTGGTTGATGCGATGAAGCGCGCTGATTCCGCCGAACCAGCAAAAGTCCTCGCCGAACTGCCGAAGACCGATCTGCAAGGCGTTAGCGGCCCGGTCAAGTTCGATGCCAAGGGCGACACCACCGGCGGCGCAGTGACCTTGTATGAAGTCAAGGGTGGCGCCTGGCAGGTGCTGGAAACAGTCAACTAAGCCTAGACATGTAGGTTGGGCAATGTTGGGCGAAGCGCGGAAGCGAAGCGTGCCCAACAATCCGCCGCGATGTTGGGGACCGCTTCGCTTTTGCCCAACCTACTTCTTCACTCCTGATCCAGCGCCTCTCACCCATGGACATCTTCACCCAACAGCTCATCAACGGTCTCGTACTGGGCAGTATCTATGCGCTGGTCGCGCTCGGCTACACCATGGTTTACGGCATTCTGGAGCTGATCAACTTCGCACATGGCGAGGTGACCATGATCGGCGCCATGGTGGCGCTGACGGTGATCGGCATCCTGGTCGGCGTCGCGCCCGACATGCCCGGCATTCTGGTTGTGCTGGGCGGCATTCTGCTGGCGATCCCGGCCTGCATGCTGTTGGCGTTCGGTATCGAAAAGGTCGCCTATCGACCGTTGCGCAAAGCGCCCCGCCTGGCGCCGCTGATCACCGCGATTGGTGTGTCGATCATTCTGCAGAATCTGGCCATGCTGATCTGGGGCCGTCAGTACGTGTCGTTCCCGGAGATTCTGCCGACCACCCGATACGAGTTCCTCGGCGCCCATATCAGCCTGCTGCAGATCAGCATCGTGGTGCTGGCGTTC
>CAZUSF010000270.1:0-3806 GCA_964623355.1 uncultured Thiobacillus sp.
GCCGGGTTTAAAACCTTAGGCTTCAACCACGCCCATGATGTCTTCTTCACGCATGACGAGCAGTTCCTGCCCATCCATCTTCACGGTCTGGCCGGCGTACTTGCCGAACAGAACGCGGTCGCCAGCTTTCAGCGCCATCTCGATCAGCTTGCCGGAATCGTCGCGCTTGCCGGGACCAACAGCGACAACTTCACCCTGATCGGGTTTTTCAGTTGCGGTGTCGGGGATGACGATGCCGGAAGCGGTCTTGCGTTCTTCTTCCATGCGCTTGACGATGACGCGATCGTGCAACGGACGAATCTTCATTACTTAACTCCTACGCTAGTTCGTGTTTAACAGAAAGGGATCTATCGGGAGAGGGCGATTAGCACTCAACTCCAACGAGTGCTAATGGTAGGGATGCAACAGCGGTATTTCAATAGCAACGACCAGGCTATTTTTTGTTGCGGAAATATGAATGTACAAATGAGCCCTGAAATCTGGCTTTCAAAGCGCTCGAAAAGCCGTCCCAGATCACTTCAAACCGTTTCAACTCGCCGCAGACAGGCGTTGGCCAGTTCGTTCGCTCGCGTCTGGCTGGCGGCTTCGGCATAGCAGCGTAGTTCCGGGGCGTTACCGGAGGGACGCAGGTGGATGATTTCGTCGTTGGTCAGCGTGATGCGCAAGCCGTCGGTCTGGTCGATGTGGGCGGGCTCGACAGACAGGGGCGCGAGGAATTCACGCAGTGCGGCTGCATCGCTGGCCAGCTGCTGGATCAATTGCCGGCTCTTTTCGGTGGCGAAGTTCTGGATGCGGTCGCTGGCGGTGTAGCGCGGCGGCAGGCTGGCGGGCAGTTGCGAGACCGGCACGCCGCGTTCGCGCGCCAACACCAGCAAGGCGATGATCGGCAGCACGGCATCGCGGGTTGGCAACGGTTGCAGGCTGCTGCCGTTTTTCTCCAGCGTCGAGCCGACCAGGAAACCACCGTTGGCTTCAAAACCGACGACATGCCGCGCGCCGTTTTGAATCAGCTTTTCCATGCCTTCGATGACATAGGGCGAGCCGATTCGGGTGCGCGCAAGATGCGCGAAGGCGCCGCATTTTTCCAGCGCGGTATTGCTGCTCACCGGGGTGGCGACGGCTTCCGCGCCGAGGGTCTGGGCGCACAGGATGCCGACCACATCGCCGCGCAGGTAATTGCCATGCTCGTCCCCAAGCAAGGGCCGATCGGCATCGCCATCGGTGGACAGGATGGCATCGAAGCCATGTTCCGCCGCCCAGCGACGGGCTTGCTGAATATCGGTGTCGGCGACCGCTTCGGTATCGATCGGCACGAACTGGTCGGTGCGGCCAAGCGAAATGACCTCGGCGCCGAGTCCTTGCAGGAGTTCATGAAACATGTCGCGCGCGACGCTGGAATGTTCGTAAAAGCCCAGCCGCATGCCGGCCAGCGCTTTGCGCGGGAAGAAATCCAGATAGCGGTCAAGGTAGAGCTGACGCGCTTGCAGGTTTGCCGTCGACAGAGAATCAAGCTGAATTTGCGCCGGTAATGTCACGCTGGCCGCCGAGATGCCGACCTCATCCGCCTTGGTGATTTCGCCGCTGGCGCGATAGAACTTGATGCCGTTGCGATCGAACGGGATGTGGCTGCCGGTGACCATGATCGCTGCAATGCCTTGTTCCTGCGCGTAAAAAGCCAGCGCCGGCGTCGGCAGCACGCCGCAATAATCCGCTTCCAGGCCGGCCTGTCGAATCGCCGCGACGCAGGCGCGGGCGATGTCCGGGCTGCTCGGTCGCAAATCGATGCCAAGCGCGACGCGACTGCCGGGCGGCGCGGCAATAACCTGCAGGAATGCCGCCGTGTAGGCGTAACAGATTTCGGCGCTCATATCCGCCACCAGGCCGCGCGCGCCGCTGGTGCCGAAGCGGACGCCGCTGCTGTCCATCAGTTGTTGAATGGCGAAGGTGGTTTGGGAGGTATCAGTCATGGTGGGCGTTCGAGTTAGGCGTTGTGGATACAAGCGGGTTTGGATACAGGCAGTCGTGCTTTAACGAACGAGAGTTCGGGTAAACGCAATTTCAGGTGAACTTAACAGCAACCACGCGAACTCCGCTAGCACCGCCAACCGGCTGAACAGAATCGACAGCAGCAAGGGCTTTGGATCATGCAAAGCCGCTGTACAACAGGCTTGAATTCAACGGGTAACAAGCAACCCGAGGCTGCTGTCGAGGCTCACATAGGTTGTTGGAATAGCGAGACGGTCAGCATCGTCCGCTGCCTGCTCAGCTTGGACAGTTGCACTTGGAGATATCCCGCGTATTACCGTCCTGCATCCGGAGGTATTCTTGCCGCCTCTGTAACCTCGCATCCACCCAGTTGCCGTGTCCTCACCTCCGGAACCACTGATCGACCAACTCCAGAACCGCGTCCCCCGGGTGCCCGTGACGCTGTGGTTGATTGCGGCCAACGTAGCCGTTTTCGTCATCATGCTCGGGTTTGGCGCCGGACTTTGGCACAGCAACAACAACGTGCAACTGGCCTGGGGCGCCAACTTCGGTCCGGCGACCAAAGACGGGGAATGGTGGCGATTGGGCAGCGCGCTGTTTCTCCATTTCGGCCTTTTCCATCTGGCGCTCAATATGATTTCGCTGTGGGACGGCGGCCGCCTGGTGGAACGCATGTACGGACCGGCGCGGTTTGTGCTGATCTACTTTTGCAGCGGCCTGACCGGCAATCTGCTATCGCTCATCGCGCAGGGCGACCGCGCTGTTTCCGGCGGCGCGTCGGGTGCGATCTTCGGCGTCTATGGCGCGTTGATGGTGTTCCTGTGGCGCGAACGCAGCCGCCTCAATGCATCTGAATTCAAATGGCTGTTCTGGGGCGCAGTGGGATTTTCCATCGTCACCATCGTGCTCGGCCTGCAGATCACCGGCATCGACAATGCCGCCCATATCGGCGGCTTGATCGGCGGCATTCTGGCTGGCGCCGCACTGATGCGTCCGCTCGATCCGGCCCAGCGGGCCGGGCGCGGACGCTGGCTGGCGGCCGGCGCATTGATCACCGGCGCGGCCTTGCTGATCAGCAATATTCCGGCGGCAAAATATCGCTGGAGCGAGGAAATCCAGGCACGCGGCGAAATCAATCAGTTTCTTTATGAGGACGCGCGCATCAGCGCGCGCTGGGGCGCCATCCTCAACCACGCGCGCCGGCAGGCAGCGAGCTTCGATGAACTCGCCGGGCAGATCGAAAGCGAAGTCAGCAGCCCGTATGCGCAAAGCTTTGAACAGTTGAGCAAGCTGCATCTCGATGCAGCGGCGCCCTCCGCCGCCGCGCTGCAATCCTTGCGCAACTACGCCGAAATCCGCCGCGATGCGTCGCGCGCGCTGGTCGAAGGACTACGCACAAAAGACATGCAGCAAATTCAGCAAGCGCTTGAACTGGCCAGACAAGCGCCACGTCAGGGCAATCAGCCAGCGGCAGGGCGAGACAAAGCTGGCGAATGAAGTGAGCAGGCGAAACGGGATTTCGCGGCAGTGACTGTTTCCGTGCATTGATCAACAAACAAAAAGAGCGGCACAAGGCCGCTCTTTTTTGTGTTGCCTGTTGAAGCGCTTACTTCACCACTTCCTTCAACTGATCCAGGATGTACGGGTTTTAGCTGCGCTGAAACCCGCCTCCAGGCTGCGCCGGGAAGCGGCTGGCGCCGCTTACTTGACCACCTCTTTGAGCTGGTCAAGGATGTGCGGATTTTCCAGGGTGGAAATGTCGGAAGTGATTTCCTCGCCCTTGGCCAGCGTGCGCAGCAGGCGGCGCATGATCTTGCCGG
>CAZUSF010000271.1:0-3795 GCA_964623355.1 uncultured Thiobacillus sp.
ACCTGTTCCTGGTAATGCTTGAAGTCCTTGCCCATCGCCTCCTTGAACGCCACCGCCTTGCCGGCGATGACATGCATCAGCGGACCGCCTTGCAGGCCGGGGAAGATCGCCGAGTTGATGGCTTTCTCGTGCTCGGCCTTCATCAGGATGATGCCGCCGCGCGGACCGCGCAGCGTCTTGTGCGTGGTGGAGGTGACCACATCGGCATGCGGCACCGGGTTGGGATAGACGCCGGCGGCGATCAGGCCGGCGTAATGCGCCATATCGACCATGAAGATCGCGCCAACCGCCTTGGCCACCTTGGCAAAGCGGGCGAAATCGATCTTCAGCGCGTAGGCGGAGGCGCCGGCGATGATCAGCTTCGGCTTGTGTTCATGCGCCAGCGCTTCCATGCGCTCGTAATCGATTTCTTCCTTCTCGTTGAGGCCATAGGCCACCACGTTGAACCATTTTCCGGACATGTTCAGCTTCATGCCGTGCGTCAGGTGACCGCCTTCGGCCAGACTCATGCCCATGATGGTGTCACCCGGTTGCAGGAAGGCCATGAACACCGCCTGATTGGCTTGCGAGCCGGAATTCGGCTGCACGTTGGCCGCTTCCGCACCGTAGATCTTCTTGATCCGGTCGATCGCCAGCTGCTCGGCGATATCGACAAATTCGCAGCCGCCGTAGTAGCGCTTGCCGGGATAGCCCTCGGCGTACTTGTTGGTCAGTTGCGAGCCCTGCGCTTCCATGACGGCCTGGCTGACGTAGTTTTCGGAAGCAATCAGTTCGATGTGCTCTTCCTGGCGATGGTTCTCGGCCTGAATGGCGGCCCACAGTTCGGGATCGGTGCTGGCGATGGTCTGGCTGGAGGAAAACATGGCAATAGCGCTCAAAATCTGGAAGACGGCGATTTTAGCCCGGAAGTTTCAGAAATTCGTTGGGCGGAAACACGGCTCGGCGCCGACCATGAAAAAACCCGCCTTGCGGCGGGTTTCCATCGGCACTGCAAAAACAGATCGATCGAAACCGGATCAATATTTGTAGGCGTTGCCTTTGTAGAACTTCTTGAAAGTGTTGGTCACCATGCCCTCGGCATTCATGCGCCAGTACTCGCCGTTGTCGCCGGGAACCAGTTTCGTGCAACGCGGTTTTTCCTGCTCCAGCTGGGTGCAGAACTGATCGCTCTGGATAGACCAAAGTCCTTCCCGGCGTTTCTTGTTATCCACAACCTGCACCAGCTTGCCTTCGGGAGAATAGTAGGCGGTGTAATGCTTGCCCAGCGAATCGGCAAAACCGGCCACCGAATTGCCGGCAATCAGCGTTTTGATCTGCTCTCCGGTCAGCGGCGCGGCGGCGTGGACAAATCCGGAAGCCAGCAACAGGACCAGCAAGGTTGGATATTTCATGAGCGTCTCCTCGCGTATCGGTGATCAGGCGGCCTGCATGTTCGACATCCGCTTGGCCATCGGCTTCAATTGCAAGCGCGTGACCAGCGTCAGCAAGACCTGCAGGGTCTTCAACTGAATCAGCAGGAACGGCAGCAGAAACAGATAATGCGCCGGCGTCCACATGGTGATCAGCGTATTGCCAAGCAGACCGAACTTGACCACGAACAGACCAAACACCGGCAACGCCACGCCCGGACAGACCAGCGCGTAGGTCGTCGCATGCACCTTGTCGCCATAGATGAAATCCTTGAAATAGTTCAGGCGCTTCATCACCGTGTAGCCGATCAGCCCGAATATCACCTGCACCGAGAAGATCGCCATCAGCACGATATACACCTCCGCCTTGCTGGCATGCCCGCCGAACGCTTCGCCCATGCCATGCGAGGTGCGCATGAAAGTGATGCCGAGCAGCGTGGTGATCGGGATCATCAGCCAGAGGCTGGGCGCCGCCTCGGGGCGGATGCCGTGGCTCAGCATGCTGTGGAAGCCGATCACCAGCATCACCACCATCAGCAGCGCCGCCGCGGTGGCGAAGAAAGCCGACAGGGCGATCGCAATTGCGATGGTTTCCCGCACATGGCTCATCGCGGCGGGCGCCGCCAGGCCGACCGCAATCATCGACAGCGCGAAGATCGACACCATCGGCGCCAGGCTGTTGTTCTGTTCGAAGCTGTAACCCTTGTGCAGCAGCATGCGCACGAAATAGTCGCCCAGGATGCGCATCGCGTAGATGCCGATCGCCACAAACGCCAGCATCGCCAGCGGGAACAGATATTCAATCACCTCCCAGATGCCGGGCACCAGCAGCGAGCCGTTGACGAACAGCACGTTGACCGTCATCGACATGGTCAGCGGCACCACCATCAGGCTGATCTCGGCGCTGGAATTGCGCAGCTTGTGATAGGCGTCGGTGCGTTTGTACAACGCGAATTCGCGGGTATTCCAGATCATCAATACGATATGCAACAGCGACAGCGCGATCACCACGAACAGGCACAAGCCTACCCAGACAGGTTTCATGCCGGTCGCCTCGGTCAGAATCGGCCAGAGCTGGTCGAACGAAATGATGCCGCTCTCGTGCGGCAGCAGGAAGTTGAGATACAGAAAAAAGGAAATCGCCAGGCCGCCCGACCCCAGCGCCCCCAGGTGATACATCGGGCTGTATTTTTCATGCAGATTCTTCTGGATCATTTTTTTGTCTCCTCACGGCGTTATAAAAAAACCGGCCGGGATTGCCCCGGCCGTTCTATCCAGCGGAACCGGACGCCATGACCAGCGAACCGGATCACAAGCGCTTCTGCACGCTCAGCTGAGCGTGTCGGCCCAGATGCTCTCGTGCCAGGCCTGGCCGTAGGCGAAGTCCAGCTCGCTGTGCTTCGGATTGGCGCCGCCCTTGGGCTGGCGCTCGTACACTTTTTTCTCCGGGTTGTAGCGCATGACCACGGCGATGGCGCCGGAGGTCTTGTCCGAGGTCACCGAGTAGCTGGTGCTGCCGATCACGGGTACCGGCTCAGGCTGGCGGCCATTGAACAGTTCAATGATGGCGGCAGCGCAAATCTTCGCCTGGTTGTTGGATACGTGGGCCGATTTGGGCATGTTCGACAGGACCGGATCGCCAATGACGTGGATATTGGGCACGGACGTGGATTCATAGGTGACGTTGTCGATCCCGCACCAGCGGTCCAGAGCATCGTTGCGCACGCCCGCGTCCTTGCACAGCTTGGGCGCGCGCTGCAGGGGAATGATGTTTACCACGTCGCCCTTCACGTCCTCGAACTCGGTGGTGACGGTCATGGTCTTGTGATCGAAGCCCACCGCCAGGTTGTTGGGCCGGTGCTCGATCATGCCCGGGTAGAGCTCTTTCCACGCGGCCTTGAACATGGGGCCTTTGGAAACCACGTCAATGTGCCCGTCGAGCATGATGATCTTGGATTTGGGCTTGTACTGCTTGAAGTAGTGGGCGGCCATGCAGGCACGCTCGTATGGGCCGGACACGCAACGACCGGGGGGCGGCGGGCTGGCGATGATGAACACGCCGCCATCGGGCATGGCCTCCAACTGCTTGCGTAGCAGCAGGGTGTCGGGGCCGGCGCGGAAGGCATGCACCACCTTCTTGGCCGCGTAACCTGCATCAAAACCTTCCACGGTTTCGGTCATCCACTCCATGCCCGGCGCCAGCACCAGGCGATCATAGGCAATCCTTTTACCACCCTTGGTATGCACCAGCCGCTTGTCGCCGTCGACGCTGGTAACGAAGTCCTTGACCATCTTGATGCCGTACTTGGGCAGGTTGTCGTAGCTCTTCACCAGGGCATCGTAAGTCTGGAAACCGCCGATCACCCAGTTGGACATCGGGCAGGAT
>CAZUSF010000272.1:0-3783 GCA_964623355.1 uncultured Thiobacillus sp.
CGAAAACTCAGACAAATACGGCCGGCCCGGTGGTGGGCTGCGGAATGATGCCTGGCTCGATTGGATGCATGTTGGGCTTGCTTTCCGAACCTGATTTTTCAGATTGCCGGGCTCGCTTCTTGCTGTACATGGCTCTATCCGCCACCGCCAGCAGCTGCTCATTGGTCGTGCCGTCGCCCGGGAACATCGCGATGCCGATGCTCAGGCCGACCTCGACCCGTTGCGCATCAAGCTGGAACGGTTTGGCCATCGCTTCGAGAAGTTTCTCCTCGACAATGTTGACTTCGTGTTTCTGCGTGACAGGTTCCAGCAAGATCACGAATTCGTCGCCACCAAAGCGGGCCAAGCGATCGACCTCGCGCAATGAGGCGCCCAAGCGTCCAGCCACCAACTTCAGCAAGTGATCGCCCGCGGCATGCCCGAGACGATCATTGATCTCTTTGAATCCGTTCAAATCCATAAACAGCACGGCAAACTGCGTGTTTTGACGCCGGGCGCGCGCCAGCGCCTGCTGCAGATGATCGAGGAAGGACTGACGGTTGCTCAGACCAGTCAGCGCATCGAAACGAGCGAGCAGATACAACTGTTTCTCCGCCTGATAGCGTTGTTGTTCCTTGAGGGCAAAAAAACGAGCGAATACCAGGCAAGCAGCCAGCGTGAAAAAAGCCGCGAGACCAAAGATGAGCAGCAAGTTCCTGTTCATATCTGCGAAGCCCAACTGCCATTCGCTCCACAGCAGCATCGGCTGAGTTTCACTGTTCAGCTTCATTTCATATTCGAAACGCGGAAACAGTCTCGCCTGCAGCAAATCTTGTCGGGCTGGTGTCTGGTGCAGCAAGTGGCCAGCCGGATCAGCGCGGTCAAAATCCGCGTGGTAGAGCATCAGCGAGCGCCCTTCCTGCATGTCAGCTTGCGGCAGCAATTGATTGGCCAGCACGACCAGAAGAATGTAACGCTGTTGTGCCGTTTGGCCAGCTTGGCTCGATTTCGGCACCAGGCGATGCACGAGGTAGGCGCGCGGTCCTTCGACCAGGTTGAAGGGATGCGTCGCCAGAGGTTTTCCCACACGTTCGGATCGCGCCAGCGATTTTCTTAACAGCGCGTTCGACTCGATATCGAGGCCAAGAATCTTGCGCGACTCGGCTGGCATCGGCTCCAGATAAATGATGGGCGTGTGAAATTGATCAGGGCTAACTGTTGTCCACTCACGATCGCCGTCAAAGTCGAAACTGCGAACCTTGAATTCCGGGTAGCCTGCCGCCTGCATTTCGTTGATCAATTGCGGCAGATCCGCAGCCGCTACTCTGACCGCCGCTTCGCCCATCAGGATATGCGGATAACGGTTCAATACCTGGCGCAGGTAGGTTGAGGTGCGTTGGCGATCCAGTTGATCGGACATGCCGACCACTGCTGCGAAACCCTCGGCAACCGATTCGGTGACATGCACGCGATGGCTGATGTGCTGCAGTTGGTCGTTCATTTCGTGTCGGAAGGTTTGTTCCATCGACCGCAGTTCGACCAGAACGACGACGTAACTCACCAGCACCAGCAAAACAAACCAGGGGATCAGGACAAGCGCATAAATTCGAGCGGTGCGCAGGGGAAGTGGCTCACTGATGGATTGCTTCACGATTTTGGCGAACTACGCTACATGCAACCTGTGGGTGGAAATTTCTCGACTTCAATTCTTGCTGGCCGCCAGAGAAGCGTCGCAAAACGTAGGCAGAAAAACGATATGTCAGGCAACAAGCTACGCGCTGACTTGAACCAAGTCAAAACAATAAGTGATTGATTTTATTTATCTATTACTAAAGATATAGACGCCAGCCGGGCTTCGGAATCTGACCGATCAAGCTGCAATGCGGCGAGCCGGGCATACAGCCCACCCTGGTTGCGCAAATCTGCCGGAGTGCCGGTTTCGACGATCCGGCCTTGGTCCATGACGACGATGCGATCGACTTTCTGCACCGTGGCCAGGCGATGCGCGATCACCAGCGTGGTGCGTCCCTGCATGGCGGCGCTGAGACCTTGCTGGACCAACACTTCCGATTCGGCGTCGAGTGCGCTGGTGGCTTCGTCGAGCAGCAGCAATGGCGCGCCTTTCAGCATGGCGCGGGCGATCGCGATGCGTTGGCGCTGGCCGCCGGACAGGCGGGTGCCGCGTTCGCCGAGGAAGGTCTGGTAGCCCTCCGGCAGGCGTTCGACAAATTCGTCGACCAGCGCCGCTTTCGCCGCTTGCAGCACTTCCGCGTCGCTGGCGCCGGCGCGGCCGTAGCGGATGTTCTCCAGCGCGTTGGCGGAAAAGATCACCGGGTCTTGCGGCACGATGGCAATGCTTTGCCTTAGATCGTGCAGACTGAGCTGGCGAATGTCCTGGCCGTTGAGCCGGATGCCGCCTTCCGAGACGTCGTAATAACGCAGCAGCAGCTGGAACAGACTGGTTTTACCAGCGCCTGAAGGTCCGACCAGCGCGACGCTTTCGCCGGGGGCGATGTCCAGGTTGATGTTCTCCAGCGCGTTGGTTTGCGGACGCGCCGGATAGCGAAAGCTGACATTCTCGAAGCGGATGGCGGCCTGCGCCGGTTGGGCTGGCGTCAACGGGCTGGCGGTCTCCCGAATAGCCGATTCGGCATGCAGCAGGTCGAGCAAGCGTTCGGTGGCGCCGGCGGCGCGCATGATGTCGCCCCAGACTTCGGCCAGCGTGCCGACGCCACCGGCAACCAGCGCGGCGTAGATCACGAAGGAAGCCAGTTCGCCGCCGGTCATGGCGCCTTCGGCAACCTGATGGGCGCCAATCCAGAGCACGAAGATGATGGTGCCCATGACGGCGGTGATGATCAGGCCGGTGAGCGCGGCGCGAACCCGAGTGCGCTGGATGGCGGTGACAAAACTGGTTTCGGTGCGCTCGATGTAGCGCTGTGTTTCCCGCGTTTCTTGCGTGAAAGCTTGCACGGTCGGCATGGCGTTGAGGATTTCGCCGGCCAGGGCGGCGGTGTCGGCAATGCGGTCCTGCGATTCGCGCGAGAGTTTTCTGACTTTGCGGCCGATGAGCAGAATCGGCAGGATCAGCAAAGCCATCAGTCCCAGGTTGAGGGAGAACAGATAGAAGCTGGTGTAAGCCAGCATCGCCATGCCGCCGATGAACTGGAACAGGCTGCGCAAACCCATCGATATCGAACTGCCGACCACGGTCTGGATCAGCGTCGTATCGCCGGTCAGGCGCGACAGCACTTCGCCGGTCTGCAAGGTCTCGAAAAATTGCGGCGATTGCGTCAATACCCGCGCATAGACAGCGTTGCGCAGGTCCGCCGTGGCGCGCTCGCCGACCCAGGACACCGTATAGAAGCGGCCCGCAACCGCCAGCGCCCAGGTCACGGCCAAGCCGAACAGAGCAAGGAAATGCCCGTTCAGGCTCAAATCGCCGAGCAGGCCATCGCGGCGTTGAGTTCCTGCGCCAAAGCTGAAATCGATCAGATCACGAAACGCCAGCGGCACCAGCAGGATGGTGGCGGACGCCAGAATGAGCAGCGCCAATGCCAGCATCAGGCGGGCGCGATAGGGGCGCAGGAAGGGCCAAAGCGCTTTCAGCGTGGCGAGGGAGCGGGGCGGCGTTCGCGAATTGTGCTGAGGAGCTTCAGGTCGGTGGTCGGCTTGGTGGTTGGTTTTGCTGGATGCGGCGGAGGTCATGCCCGATTGTCATGCATTCCGACGCCGGAATCAGCGATTGCCGTTAACGTGAAATAACTGGCGAGTGGCCGATTTCTCAATTCACCCATCGGGTGA
>CAZUSF010000273.1:0-3778 GCA_964623355.1 uncultured Thiobacillus sp.
GTTGAGGAGTTGCTTTACGGCAGCCTCTGCTGGGAAACACCAGGCGCGCACAGGGCGTTGGTGTGTTCCCGGCGCCTTCGGATTTCGCGTATCAATCGTCCCGTCTGGACAGACAACTCTGCCCAAGGATATGGCGTGCTTCCTCGATTTCACGATTCTGTACCAGTGATTCGAAGAAGGCGTGGATATCCGCCAATGTGATCTTCAAGCCAACCGGGTCCAACCCCTCATCTTCAACATCCAACGGGAGAAGGCCGAGCAGTTTGTGTTCCACAATGATTGGCGTGTCTGGGGCATCATCCGCCATCAACGCGGCGGCGAGGATGTCGTCCAGCGTCTTGCCATGCTGGCAAAACCACATCAGATCAAAGTAATCGCGGCTGCGAGCGCGCTTTAGCAGCAACGCACTCTTCATGGCGAACAGGCCGTCCAGATGCATCAGACCGAACGACCAGCCTTCGACCGACTGACAGCCGGTCGCATGGCGCAGCCCTTCCGGGTAGGTGAAGCATTGCACCTTGACGCCATCGATTACGTAATCCTGCACCCGCGTCAGCAGGTCGAGGCCATTGATGCGGGCAGCAGAGATCGCCGATTGCGGCGTGATCAACTCGGCGCCCTGCGCGCGCAAGGCGCGAAACAACACCTGCTTGTCCAGGGTGGGACTGAACCGGACCAGGTCCAGATCCAGACTGCGGCGATGTCCGGCTTGCAGGGCCTGTGCCGTACCACCCACAAGGCAAAAGCCGGACAGCGCTGGCTCCTGCACCAGTTTCGCCAGCACCGCCAGCGTGGCGGGTGGCAGTAGATCAAGCTGAAGCGTGCTGGGTGACAGCAATTTCGATACTCCGCAGCATGCGGGCAAGAATGCGCGCCAGTAAATCGCGCTCCAGCTCCGGCGTGGCTTCCAGTGCGCGCGGCAGCAAGGCTCTCACGGCGGGTAAACCAAAATCAGCGCAAACCCGCACCAAGTCGGCAAAGCGCGCGCGGCGCAGCACGGCCAGGATCAGCGCCATGTCAGTCATGGCCGGATCAGACCAGTCATACGGCAAGGAGAGATCGTCACTCTTACGTACGCCATACTGACTGACCAGGAGGCGCAGAACCGGTTCAGGCATCTGGCGGAAGTCACCGGAAGCCTCCGGCAACAACCATTTATCCAGCGCGCGCTTGGAAACGCCCAGAACCGCAGCCAGGTCAGCACGTGTTTGTCCGGACTGACGCATGGCTTCGCGAAGGATGTCTTGCTGTTTCATATCGGCAGTATATATCCCCAATGGGGTATGATTTGTTAATTTCGCAATTGATCGATGCATTCTTCAACCTTCAAACAGGAAGAGCCACAGCATCAGGCAATAAAAAACCCCGCCAGGCCAGAGGCCGAGCGGGGTGGGTGATTACCAGGCGTATGACCGCCCGTTTGATGCAATGACGCCGTTGAGGAGTTCATCCTTGCCCAGCACGCGCGGTGATGGCATGGCTTCGACAGCCATTTCAGCGGACGCCAACCTGAACGGATTGCCAGCCGTTGGCAGGACGCCTGGAATGGCTTTGCGCAAAGCGATTTCCAGATCGCAATCAGGAACCCTGCGATCCGCCGCCTGCCCCAAATGGAAGCCCTCGATGCTCAGAAAGGGCTTGCCATGCTGATACGCCGCGACCAGTTGCTGGACCTCGATCCAGCGAGGCTGGGCAGACTGGAACGGGGAAATCTCCAGGTAGCCCTTTGCACGTTTTGCCGGTATCACGCCAGTCACCAGTTCGTTCCATGACGACTCACGCGCTTGCAGGCTGCCACGCTTCAAGCTGCCCCACACCCGCCAAGCCCTGGTTTTGTTAACCGCGCTGGCCACGGCAATCCAGATTTTCGGGACGCCGTTGTTGGGGTGGATCAGCACCTGGCAGACTGCCGCCATATCAAGGTTGGACAGCATCGGATTCATGACCGCCCTCCCCCATTCAGCCAGTTGTCGAACAACTCCAGCACCGTTGACCGGTCGTCCGACGGCGCACCGTTGAGCAACGTGTCGTGCAGTGCTTCCCGGATGGGATCGACACCGGAGAAGTGGGCGTACTCCTCGGTCAGTCGAGCCCAGGCGATCAAGGATCGCGGGGACAGTGTGACCTGCAGCCCGCCGCCGTTGCTGACGAACGCCTTGCGGATATCGCGTGCCAGGCGAACCATGCCGAGGACAATGTCCTCGCGCAGCGATGGCGCATAACGCATCACCAGTCCCACCTCATCGACTTCCTCCATCGACGGCAGCGCGAGCTTGATGAAGCGGTCGAAGAACGCCAGCGAACCCCGACGCTCGCCCGCATAGGCCCCCGTGTCATCGCCAAAGCCACCGCTGTTGCCGGTGACGGCGACGCGGAAGTTCGCGTGCGGGATGAGCACTTCCCCCGTTTCCGGGATGGTGAGACGCGCACGGCCATCCAGAATATCCACCAGGCGCATCTGCTCGCCGGCTTCCATCCGGGTGATCTCGTTGGCCAGGAACACCCCACCGCAGCGGGCTGCGGCAGCAAGCGGGCCATCGACAAAGCGGGTCGCCCCGGATTCGTCGATGGTGAGCGTGCCCACCAGGTCGCTGAAGCGTGTCTTGCCGGAGCAGGACATCGACCAGACCTCGATCCCCAGCCTGGCTGCGACTTCGAGGATCAGCGAAGTCTTGCCGGTGCCGGCATCGCCCAGGATGAAAAGGTTCTTCACCGGGGCGTTTTCCGAGAGCCACATCATCACCTTCCTCAACACCAGCAGATTGAACTGGTATTGCGGATCGGTACTTGGGGTAAATGGTCCAGGCTCGCGTGTTTCCACGACAGCCTGTTCCGGTGCGGCAACATTGAACAGATTTGCGATTTTGGCGGTAGCCATGACGACTCTCCTTCTGGTCGCCACCCCCACGGGTGGCAGGTTGGGTGAAGCCGGCGTTGGGGAAACAACCCCACTCCGGCGCTTCGGTTTCAGACGGGAGTAGGGAAACCACCAGACAATAAAAAACCCCGCCAGGTCAGAGACCAGGCGGGGTCGGGGGGAGGATCGATGCGTTAAAGCATCAATGCGGCGACTCGTCTACGCGGCGACTCGTCAAAGCGGCGGCTCGTCAAAGCGGCGGCTCGTCAACGCGTCAACTCGTCAACACATGATCCTGGGCGAGACAGGCGGCCTTGTAGGCAGCCAGTTCGTCATAGGATGACAACCATTCCTGGAACCAGGCATGGCTGGCGGCTACGTCGTGTGAAGACGCCAACCAGAACCATCGGAACGAGAGCGGGAAAGTCGTCCGTTCAACAGCCTGCCGATAATCGCTGGCGAGTTGCCTCAGTAACGATTCAAACGCCATATCCAGGCAATCGGCATCCAGACCGGACGCCCTGCCCTGTTCGATGCGATCCAGCGTTTCACGGTAACAACCCGCATCGGCACCCAACGACCACTGCAGGATGCACGCGTCATTCCGATTCCCTCCGGTTTCACGAACACTCACCAGGGCCAGGACCAGATCACCCAGTTCAGGTACATGGCACATGGTCAGGCCCTCGCAAGCGACTTCACGGTGATCGATTGCGAGGATTTCTTGCGCAGTCCATCCAGTCGCTCGGGCGGAATGCCGTATTCCCGCAGAAGGGGCTCATAGTCCACCGCGCCCAGACGGCTGGAGCGGTACACCACCACACCAGCACCATCGCGCTTCTCGGATTCACCGAGCAACTCGATCAGGCGCTGCTTGGCACGCTCTTCGGTAGCCTTGGCCACTTCCAACGCGGCATGCGC
>CAZUSF010000274.1:0-3774 GCA_964623355.1 uncultured Thiobacillus sp.
CGTATGAACCATTATTTACCGTTGAAGGTGTAATAACCAACTGCCCATTAGCGCCCAATGCTAAAGTAACATTTTGTGCTAAAGCAACTGGAAACACATAATCATTAAATGTTATTGTAAATGTTGAGGATGAGAATGTGTTAAAAGAATCTGTAACAGTAACTGTAATTTCAGCTGTACCAAATTGATTATTAGCAGGTGTTACAACAAGAGATCTTGTAGCACCTGAGCCAGAAAAAACAATATTAGCATTTGGTACTAAAGTCGTATTTGATGAAGTCGCGGTTAGTACTAAATTAATTAAAGGAGTACTCTCGTCATTAATTTCAAAAAATATAGCTGAAGAAGCTGAATTAGGACAAATTACATCCGTATTAGAAATACTTGAAATAGTAGGTGGGATATTTAAAACAACATTAACCGTTTTTGTATCCGAAATAGAAATACATGGATCATTAGCCATTCCTCCATATTCAACTACATACCCTTGGATAGATCCAACAGATAATGGATAATCATTCCATTTTCCAGAAGTTAAAAAATGAGCATAATCCTCATCTCCTGCGTTATTTGGCTCACCAGTAGCCCAATTATTATACAATCCTCCAACTGCTGATCCATTTGATAATCCTTGCCAAAATTGCGTCCCAACTTCTGGTCCAGTCATCCAACGCCATTCATTTTCAACTGCTGCATCACTTGCTCCAAACCAACCTTGACCCGCTAACTTGGAAGCAACAAAAGCATTCTCTTCAGCACTTGTAATAGTTGCTAAATAGCCTTGAAGACCATTAAATGTTAAGCCTTCTGCAGCAATTTTAGCATCTGTCCATGATATGCCTGAAGCAACTTTAAACTCATAGTAGTGTCCATTAGAAGTAAAAGGAAGTGCATTCCCCGCTAAAAAAGTAACTACACGATCTTGTGTATTTGTAGAAGTAGTTCTAATTTTTACATTTCTAAAAATTGTTTGTAAATCAGTTGCGGAAATAGTCCCTGTAAAAGTCATTACCCCTGTTGTAGCGTTGTAATTATTAGTTACCCCAGTAGGTAAAGTTTGTGTATACTCTAACACATCTCCAGAAACAAAACCAGAACTAATCAATACTTGTGCATTAGTTACAGTGGTGTTCCCATTGATAGCTAAGGTTGCATCAACAACTACTGATGGACCATTAACATACATTGAAGAAGTTCCTGCAGAAGCATCAACCGTATCTTGCGAAACAGATACTGTAAAAGTTCTTGTGGTTACCCCACCTATTCCATCGTTTACAGTTATTGTAATTGTTGTAGAACCAATAATGTTTGGATTTACTGTATAAGTAATTGTTTTATTACTTCCAGCGCCAGAAATTTGAATGGAATTTGACGCAATTAAAGCTTCATTACTTGAAGTAGCAGTAAGTACTAAACTTGTAATTGGAGTCTCGGCATCATTAACTGTAAAAGTAACACTATTGTTAGATGAACTTTGACACAATACTTGATTTGCAATAGTAGAAATCGTTGGTACTGTATTCACATAATTAGTATTACATACATATTGAGCTTGCGATACAATTGCACATGTTGATCCTCCATAATCGCGCATCAACATATAAGCTTTGTTTGTTCCTGCATTTAAATATGAAGTTCCTGTAAAATTAGTAGTAGCAGAAAACGAATTCCATGTACTACCTATTTGAGTACCACCAATAACAACTGGTTTTAATGGATCTGTCGTGTCAATTACACCATTGATATAAAAAGAAATAGCGTTATCTCCAGCACCAGAAAAACTGAAATCATAGAAACCAGCCTGAGGTACCGTAATGGTTTGTTCAATTACCCAGTTGTAATCGCCACCTCTTAAAGCGGCTGCATCTGCTCTTGGTGCAATCCAATAGAACGTTTTACCTCCTGTTGTATATCCAGAATTATGAATAAAACCAGGTATAGCTCCTTGGTTTACCACTTTTGCATTGAAAGGCAAACTGTCTGAAACATTGTGTCCTTCAGGCAATACAACAATTTTCCAATTGGAATCAACACCTGTTGGTGTATTCACTGCAGAACCAAAAATTGTTCCACCACACTGAACATTAACCGTTAAAGTTTGAGATGTAGTAGCACCATTTTGATCTGTTGCAGTGATTATTATTTCGTAAGAATTATCTTGACCATATAAAGGTGCTGAATTAAATATTAACGCCCCTGATGTAGCATCTATAGTAAATAAAGCTTGGTCTGTTCCACCGGAAATAGACCAAGTAACAGCTTCATTTGCTGTATAGGTATGAACCGCTGTTGTTCCTTCATAAATACTTATTGAAGCTGTTGATGTTGTATTAGAACCAGGTCCAGTAAGAACGGGAGAGGCATTCCCTGCTAAGGTTGTAAAAGTAGCATCACCTACATTAGTAGTGCCGTTTGAGTTTATTGCAAACGCTCTAAAATAATATAAAGTTCCTGGTTGTAAGCCTGTTAAATCTGCAGACATTGCACCTGTAGTGCCTGTAACAAATATTTGGTTTGTAGTTGGATTAGGAGATGTTCCATAATAAAAACCCCTAGAGGTAATAACAGATCCACCATCTGAAGTTACATTTGCACCCAAAGTAGCAGAACTGTTAGTAACATTAGTGGCTACTAAACTTGTGATCTGTGGATTAGAAAGTATTGCTGCTACACCATCAAAACACATTGTCATTAATAATCCTGCAGATGCACCATTGTGAGAAAAAGTAATGCTTGTGAAAGGTTCAGTGGAAGTAATTTTTAAATTACCTCCATGATTATTTGTACCAGCATTCATAGCAAAAACGTTATTAGTTATCGTCATATCTTGGGGACAATTACCCCCAACATAAGAGATTGTTGGTGTTCCGGCATTAACAGTTACAGTTACAATTTCACCAGCACCAGCAGCAGTAACATTATAAATCATATCATTAACCGGTGAAGAAAAAGTGTTTGTAAAAGTTGAAGGGCTTGAGCCTATATAAACACTATTCGCTTTGGTATAATTTTCAGCACCACAAGAAGTGTAAGCAGTTCCATAAGTTGTATAACCCCCTGTTCCAGAACCCGTTACAGTCACGCCATTAATTGTAAAGGGAAAATCGAGATTACCCTTTTCTAAAACACACTGTGAATATGAGATGAATCCAATTAAGAATAAAATTAAAAATAAAATTTTTTTCATAGTTATTGATTTAATATTGTAATACTATTTTTTGTCAATTTTAATAACATTATTCCTTTAATAAAATATTTGTCGGAAAATGAAAGAGATTCTTGGACTATTCTAGTCTCATTTATTAGAGTTAATAAATTATCTATATTAGAATTAGTAAAATATTTTTGATCAAATGGGCTTACTGAATTTGATAAATAAATTTTATTAACAAATCCTTTATTATCAATAAACATTTCAACAGGTATTAATATTTCATTTGAATCATTAATAACTTGAGTTAGTAATAATTCCATTTGCTCAGTAATATTAATTGTAACCTCAGGATTTTTATCAATACAATTTGCACATGGTGTTAAATTTAATGGTGGTTTAAATTCTAAAATTACTTGTTCTTTATTCTCCTCTTGAGCTTGTAAACTCAAGCAAATAAGTAAAAAGAAAAAATTGAAAATTTGTTTCATAGTTGAATATTTTAATGTGATGCAAAATTACCTCAAGATTGAAATCGTGTAACTTGAGAAGAACTGGTTAGGGAGTGATTTTATTTAAACTTAAAACGAATAAAAAGTTCGTTAGAACCATTAGCTCTGCCT
>CAZUSF010000275.1:0-3772 GCA_964623355.1 uncultured Thiobacillus sp.
TGGTTGTCGTCAACTGGGTCGACAACACCGGCGACAAGAACACCGCCGAAGCCGCTATCGGCTGATCCAGCTCGACTCAGCTCACGCTGAACAAAAAGCCGGACTCAGGTCCGGCTTTTTTTTGCCTGGGCTTGTTGTCTGAACCTTTTTTCAAGCCAATTCTTTACGCGCCTCTGCCGACATAAGGATTGTGCTGCCGCTCATGTCCAAACGTGCTCATCGGTCCATGTCCGGGCACAAACGCGACATCATCACCGAGCGGGAATAGCTTGGTCTGGATTGCCGAGATCAATGCCGCATGGTTGCCTTGCGGGAAATCCGTGCGGCCGATACTGTCCTTGAACAGCACATCACCGACAAAGGCATGCCGGCTGGCGGGTTCGAAAAAGACCACGTGCCCGGGTGTGTGACCCGGGCAATGCAGCACTTCAAGCCGGAGTGATCCCAATTCGACGATATCGCCATCGTGCAGCCATTGGTCTGGACGAAAGGCTTCGGCGGGTGGAAAGCCGAACATGCGCGCCTGGTCAGGCAGCAAGTCGAGCCAGAAAGCATCGGCTTCCTGCGGTCCGTAAATCGGCAGATTCAGTTTGCGCGCCAGTTCCAGCGTGCCGCCGACATGGTCCAGGTGGGCATGTGTCAGCAACAGTTTCTCCAGTTTGACGCCGGCTTGGTCGACCGCAGCGAGGAGTCGATCGACATCGCCGCCGGGATCGATCAGGGCGGCGCTGCGGGTGGTTTCGCACCAGATGAGAGAACAGTTCTGTTGGTAAGGGGTGACCGGGATGATTTTGAATTGCATGCGGTTCAGGCCAGGAGGTTCAGGTCAGGAAAGGGTAGTCGGTATAGCCCTTTTCGGCGCCACCATAGAACGTTGCAAAGTCAGGTGGGTTGAGCGGGGCATCCAGGCGATAACGTGCGGGCAAGTCTGGGTTGGCGATGAACGGCACCCCGAAGGCGATCAGGTCGGCCTGGCCGGATTGCAGGACGGCGTTGGCCTTGGCCTTGTCATAGCTGGCGTTGGTCATGAATACGCCTTTCCAGAGCGGACGCAGTTCAAGCGGGTCGAAGAAGGGGCCGGCGGCGCCGGGGGCATCGGAACCGAGTTCGGTGACGTGCAGATAAGCCAGGTCGAAAGCGCCCAGCAGTTCGACGACGCGGCTGAAGGTGGCTTTCGGGTTGCTGTCACGCATGTCGTTGAATGGTTGCACCGGCGACAGGCGGACGCCGACGCGTTTGACGTCACACACGGCGCAAACAGCGGTCATCACTTCGAGTAACAGGCGAGCGCGATTGTCGATGCTGCCGCCGTAGGCATCCTGGCGCTGATTGCTGCCATCGCGCAGGAATTCATCCAGCAGATAGCCGTTGGCGGCATGCACTTCAACCCCGTCAAAGCCGGCTTGCAACGCCAGCCGCGCCGCGTTCTGATAGGCCGCGACGATGCTTGGCAGTTCTTCGATATCCAACGCACGCGGCGTCACAAAGGGCTTCGGGCCTTGCAGCGTGATTGCGTCTCCGACCGGTTTGATGGCGGAGGGCGCCACCGGAAGTTGGCCGTTGGGTTGCAGATCGGGATGCGAAATGCGGCCGACATGCCAGAGTTGGCAGAAAATCTTGCCGCCTTCCGCATGCATTGCTTCGGTCACTTTTTGCCAGCCGGCGACCTGGGCGCTATTCCAGATTCCCGGCGTGAGCGGATAGCCGACGGCTTCCGGCGCGATGCAGGTGGCTTCGCTCAGGATCAGTCCAGCGCTGGCGCGTTGCCGGTAATACTCGACATTCAGCGCATGCGGTATGCCTTCAGGGGTCGAGCGGTTGCGCGTTAACGGCGCCATGACCATGCGGTTTTGCAGCAGGTTGGGGCCCATTTGCAGCGGGCTGAACAGGTCGATCTTGGTCATTTGTGTTTCCTTCCAAAGCGAGCGGCGGATGCGCTAGCCTAACCATCCCTTTGCTTTCGCACCAGTCATGTCGACGCCTCAATCTCCTGATGTACTGCTGTTTATTGCCAGCCAATGCCCGCATTGCCCCAACGTGTTGTCGGGCTTGGCCGATTTGTTGAAACGCGGCCTGATCGGCCGGCTGGAGGCGATCAATATCGAAAGCCATCCTGAATCCGCACAAGCCCTGGGGGTGCGTTCGGTGCCCTGGCTGCGGATGGGTCTGTTTCAATTGACCGGTGCAAGAAGTCCCGCCGAACTGGAGATTTGGGCGCGCCGCGCGGTGTCGGCGGCAGGAATGAGCGATGCCTTTCACGATCTGCTTAAACAGGCCGATCTGGCGCAAGTTTTGCAGTTGATTCAGGCCGAGCCCGCACGTCTGGCAGCTTTGCTGGCGATCGTCGCCAATCCCGAAGCCAGCCTGAACGTGAAACTGGGTGTTGGCGTGGTGTTCGAGGAATTCGCCGGTCAGCCGGCCTTGCGCCAGCTGGTGGCCGATCTGGGGGAGCTGACCCAGCATGAAGATGCGCGTGTTCGTGCCGATGCCAGTCACTTGTTGAGCTTGACGCAGGCAGCCGAGGCACGGCCCTGGTTGCTGGCCGGTCTGCAGGATGAAAACGCCGAAGTACGTGAAATTGCGGCGGAAAGCCTGCAAGCCTTGGGAGAGCTGAAATGAAACAGTTGTCACGACCTGAATTATTTCGTCAAAGGGCTTATGTCGGCGGTGAATGGATCGCCGATGAAGCTGAGTTTTCAGTCATCAACCCCGCTAACGGCGAGATCTTGGGCAAGGTGCCCAAGCTGAGTCGTGCCACAGTTGACAGGGCGATTGCCGTCGCCGATGCCGCTTTACCGGCCTGGCGTGGTTTGCTGGCGAAGGAGCGTGCCGCCATCCTGCGCCGTTGGCATGGCTTGATGTTGCAGCATGCCGACGATCTGGCGCGCATCATCACGCTCGAACAGGGTAAACCGCTGGCTGAAGCGCGCGGCGAGGTGGTGTATGCCGCCGGCTTTCTGGAGTGGTTCGCTGAAGAAGCCAAGCGGGTTTACGGCGAGGTGATTCCTTCGCCCTGGCAGGGGCGGCGCATTGTCACGCTGAAGCAGCCGATCGGCGTCGCGGCACTCATCACGCCGTGGAATTTCCCTGCCGCGATGCTCACCCGCAAGGCCGGTGCGGCGCTGGCAGCCGGATGCACGGTGTTGGCCAAGCCGGCATCGAAAACGCCGTTTACCGCGCTGGCATTGGCCGATCTGGCGGAACAGGCGGGTATGCCGGCGGGAGTGCTGAATGTGTTGACTGGCGATGCGGAAATGATCGGCGATGCACTGACCCGCGATCCGCGTGTGCGCAAACTCTCGTTCACCGGTTCGACCGAAACCGGCAAGCGCTTGATGGCCGCCTGCGCCGGGACGTTGAAAAGCGTGTCGCTAGAGCTGGGCGGCAATGCGCCGTTCATCGTGTTCGATGACGCCGACCTCGACGCGGCAGTCGAAGGCGCGCTGGCCTCGAAATATCGCAATGCCGGCCAGACCTGCGTCTGTGCCAATCGCCTGCTGGCGCAGTCCGGCATTCATGATGCCTTCGTCGACAAGTTGGCGGCGGCGGTGAGTCGTCTCAACGTCGGAAACGGCCTGGATGCGGGGGTCGAACAAGGCCCTTTGGTCAACCTGGCGGCGGTGGAAAAGGTGGAGGGTCATATCCGGGACGCCGTCGCGCAGGGCGCGCGGGTCGCTTGTGGCGGCGCGCGGCACAAACTGGGTGGAAGTTTTTTTCAGCCGACGGTGTTGGCGAATGTCGATGCCGGCATGCAGATTTGTCGTGACGAGAC